>JACQXH010000114.1 GCA_016208845.1 Nitrospirota bacterium
GTCAAAGCATATAGAGGAGTCCGCAAAAGGAAGCGGCCAAACCTGCCTCGGTCCTGTCCAATCAATACAGGATTCCAAGGACAAATAAGACCGCGCTACTTCCCTTCTTAAAGACCCTGAACGCACTGACTTCATATTTGTCATGCGTCCGGAGGAGTTGTCTCTCTACGAAACCCTCAGGGCGTCAAAAGAGCTTGAGACAATCGGGATAAAATCAGGAGAGATCATCATTAACGGTATCCTGCCTGAAGAGGTCTGCGATGTCGAATTCTTCAGGAAGAAATATGAGGCACAACAAAAAGTAATCAGTGATGCGGAACTGGAAATAAGCAAACCGAAACGGTATATGCTGTTAAGGGACAATGAGGTGAAGGGACTGGCTGCGTTGCAAGATGTGGCAGGAGAGCTGTTCACTCAACATTCCCCCTTAGCAAAGGGGGCGCAGGGGGTTGTTAAAGAACAGGAAAGGCACAACCCCCTTAATCCCCCTTTTTTAAGGGGGAATCAAATCCAAAAGAGTATCCCTAATTCTAACGACCTCCTTGGTAATATTGAAAAGCCTGACATTGACCATCTCCTGCTGCCTGATAAACAGTCCAAGGCTATCTGCTTCACCGGCAAAGGCGGCGTGGGAAAGACAACCATATCATGCGTTACTGCCGTTTACACGGCGCACAAGGGATTCAAAACTCTTATAGTCACCACAGACCCTGCCGCGCACATCGGGGAAGTCTTTGACGTAAAGGTCTATGATGAGCCTGCAGAGATCACGAAAAATCTATTTGCCGTATTGATCGACCAGGATAAGGCATTCAATGAATATAAAGAAAGAGTGCTTGAAGACGCACGGGGGAAATATTCTGAAGACATGATGGCGGCAATGGAAGAAGAGCTTAATTCCCCCTGCATTGAAGAGATGGCAGCGTTTGACAAATTCATCCGCTTCATAGAAAGCAGCGCCTATGATGTGATCGTCTTCGATACAGCGCCAACGGGACACACATTAAGACTTCTCGACCTTCCCTTTGATTACGCGAAACAGGCAGAGAGGATGATCTCAACCGCCGAAGCAGCCGGTACAAAGAGAGAGACAGAGAACAGGTTCAGGAAAATAATTGAAATCTTGAGAAACAAAGAGCAGTCCGTCTTTTGCCTCGTGCTCTATCCGGAATCAACCCCGATCCTTGAATCGCACAGGGCCATGCTCGATTTAAAAGATGCGGGAATAGAAACTCAGCTTGTGGTCGCAAACATGGTCCTACCTGAAGAAGTATGCGAGAATGATTTCTTCAGAAACAGACGGGAGATGCAGCTGAGGTATTTAAAAGAGATAAAACATAAGTTCAATCTGCCGGTGCTTCAATTCCCGATGATGCAGGAAGAAATAAAGGGGATTGATCCGCTCAGCACGGCATTGAAAACACTGAGAGAGTCAGCCAAAGGGGTAATATCAGAGAATGTCGGTTCTTGAAATTAAAAATCTTACTTACATTGCCGGTGAAAAGAGGATTCTCGACGGGCTTTCTCTCTTAATCGGGGCATCGGAAATCCATGCCCTTTTGGGAACAAACGGCACGGGCAAGAGCACGCTTGCGTATCTCGTTATGGGATGTGAGGGTTACAGGCCGACGTCAGGAGAGATCATATTTAAAGGTAACGTTATCAACGACCTTAAAATCCATGAAAGAGCAGGGCTCGGCATTACAATGGCCTGGCAGGAGCCTGTGAGGTTTGAAGGGATTTCTGTACGGGACTATCTAACATTAAAAACCAAAGATGCAGATCCTTCTCTTTACCTCGAAATGGCGGGGCTCCACCCGGAGCTGTGTCTTCACCGAATGGTTGATAAGGCCCTGAGCGGTGGCGAACGAAAGCGGATAGAGCTTGCGTCCATTCTTGCACTGAACCCGAAACTTGCCATTCTTGACGAGCCTGATTCAGGGATAGACATGCTCTCAACGCAGGATATTATCAATGTGATAACCGCATTCAAGAAAAACGGTTCTTCCGTACTTCTTATTACCCATAGAGAAGAAATAGCCCTTATGGCAGACAAGGCGTCCCAGTTGTGCAGGGGAAAAATTGTCTGTTCAGGCAGCCCCATGGAAGTGGCGCAATACTATAAGGCAAGAAAATGTCTTGTCTGTGATGCGGAGGTTTGTGTCTATGTCTGACCTTGATGCATTGATGAAGGCGCTTGGCGAATCCGGAGGGGACAAGGCAATTCTGGCAAACGGTGAGATTGCGCATCTTGCGGTCAGCGGCCACAAGATACTGAGTATGAGGGATGTTGAGGGTCTTGAGGTTGAGGCAAAGGAGATACTTCAGGGGATAAGCGCAAAGGTGACTGTCAGGGCAGGAGTAAAGATAAAGAATCCTGTTCGCCTCTGCTTTGGAATACTTCACAAAAAGGGGACCCAGAAGATCAAGGTGGATGTGAAGCTTGAAAAGGATTCCTCCGCCCATTTCATTGCCCATTGTATTTTTCCAAAGGCCGAGGAGGTAAAACATATCATGGATGCGGTCATTGATATTGGAGAGAACGCTGAGATGAAATATTCAGAGACCCATTATCATGGACTTTATGGAGGGATAGAGGTTATCCCAAAAGCAGTTGTGAAGGTCGGTAAAGGCGGCAGATACCTTGCAGACTTTACCCTGACGACCGGGAGGGTCGGCAGGCTTAATATGGATTATTCGGTTGAAGCCGGTGAAAATGCCGTCACTGAACTAACGGCAAGGGTATTCGGCCATGCCGATGATGATATAAAGATAAAAGAAAAAGTTGTCCTTTCCGGGGAAAATTCAAAAGGCCTGATAAAGACGAGAGTTGCGCTTGAGGATGACGCAATGGCAGAGGTAACCGGCATAACGGAAGGCAATGCAGCGGGCTCACGGGGACATGTAGACTGCATGGAGATAGTGAAAGACCGGGCAGTGGCTAAGGCCATTCCTATAGTAAATGTTACAAACTCCCTTGCAAAAGTAACGCACGAAGCTGCGATAGGAAGCGTTGACAAGAGACAGCTTGAGACCCTCATGGCGCACGGACTGACGCCGGAAGAGGCGACAGATATTATTGTGAGAGGGGTATTGAAATGAAAAAAATAATGTTCTTATGCACCGGCAACTCCTGCCGCTCGCAGATGGCAGAGGGACTTGCCCGTGAACTTGGGAAAGGGATAATCGAAGCTTACAGCGCAGGATTAACACCTGCCGGGGTGAATACGCGCGCGATTGCAGCAATGAAGGAAATAGGGATTGATATATCGGATCATAAGTCAAAGGCAATTGACGAGAAGCTTCTGAAACAGATGGATGTTATCGTTACCCTCTGCGGCCATGCTGAGGCATTATGTCCTATGACACCGCCGGGTATTAAGAGAATCCATATACCGGTAGACGATCCTGTGGGACCAATAGGTACCGAAGAAGAGATCATGAACGCATTCAGAAAAGCGCGGGATGAGATAAAGGAGAAGGTCAGGATTTTGATTAAAGAAATCAGCTAATCTTTTCAAATGTTAAAGTCGTTGGACCTTCTTAAGGGCTGGCCGCCTCGTTTTCCCGGGTCAACGGGTCAACAAACGGCCAATTGTATATAATTATGTATTCGATGGATGAAGACCAATGAAAGATAACTGGATATTGACAGAGGCCCGGAAGGCTGACAAGAGCAAGGATAGCATTACACTTGAGAATCCCAGGATAAGGAAGTATCTTGACGATCTTCTTTTAAAAAGGTTCTGGCCGGTAATCAGGGAGAATATTGAAGGCAGCATGCACAATTACTATCCGCATAAGAAGCCGGTAATAGAATCTGAGGTCCATCGCTCGCTGTCAAGGTCACTGATGTTTATGCTGTTTGACGGTGACAGGGCTTTTTTCAGAGGTAAGTTAACCTGTTCAGTTGACCACTGGATGCTCAGCAACGAATTCTTTTTATCGTTACCGCAAGAAACCGATCCTCAAGTAGTCTTTGAATTAATTGGTAATTCCCGTTTCAGTGGAAATCCACCCACGCTCTCTATAGATAAGCGCTTAGACTTCTATCAGATAACCCTTGAGGCCGGGAACGGGGCCGGCTGGGGACTGTATGAAGAAAAATATATTCATGGAAAGATAGCGGAGGCCATTGATACCAATATCGACATGTACGAATTCTTCAATGAAGAGACTTTGTCAGCAGAGAATCTGGGAGAGTTTTTGACGATTGCCTATAAAGTTTATGAGGCGTTTTGAAGCAGTAGGCAAACTCTAATTTTTCAATAACTCCAATTTTCATGACGCAACGGTCTTCTATTTAATTCTTCTTTAAAGAATCTCCACTTTGGCAAGAACTCATTCAATAGTGAAATGAATCTGTCGTTGTGGTTTCTTTCAAGCAGATGTACCATCTCATGAACGGCGATAAATTCAAGACATTCGGCTGGCTTTTTCGCCAATTCTAAATTCAACCAAATACGCTTGGCTTCACGATTACAGGTTCCCCATTTGGTTTTCATTTTTTTGATCCCGAACGAATTGACACGAACCTTAATCTTCTTTTCCCATTTTTCTATAAGTGATGGTATGGTTTCCTTCAGTTTCAGCCTGTACCATTCATCCAAAATATTCTTTCTCTTTGCTTTGTTTGATTGCGGTCTTACGTACAATTCAATCTTGCTGTGTTTCAGTGCAACTCTGGGTACCGCATCCTGTTCAATCACTTTCAGCAAATAGCGTTTGCCGTTGAAGTAATGACTTTCCCTGTTTAAAAACTCCCTCGGCGCTTCCCGTTCCTGATTCTTAAGTTTTTGCTGCTGTTTTTTGATCCACTGAAGTTTTGAAATGGCAAACACACGGATTGTGTCCAGTTCCATCCTGACGGGTGCTGAAATCCTTACCCTCCCAGTTGGGGGATAGACGCTCAGGTGAATATTCTTGATGTCTTTCTTTACCACATCAACGGCAATATTGCCTAATTGCAATTGTTTCATATCAGTATTCACTCTGCTGTTTAACGATAGCAAAAATTCTCTCGACCTCTTTTTCATCACCAAGAACCTCAAACAAATTGCTCTTAATAACAAGTTCCTTGGGTCCGTTCCCTTTCCAGTTGTCTGGCCTGTAGGTGACGACTTTTTCATGAACTGCCAAAGCCAGGCCCTCATCTTCACCTAAATTATTGTATAGCGCCCTCTTTGCAGGAGTATTTAAAGCATCCGGGGTACCTTCGCTTTTACCTTCGTTTACCCTTTTTGCCAAGTCAGCTATCTTCTTTAAATATTCTTCATAATTGATGGCATTCGCCTTACGCTCTTTTATGATTAAATCGAGCAGCTTTGACATTTCCTCAAAAAAAGCCGGGTCTATTAAATGTTCTGTAATGATTTTACTCCGGACGTTATTCTCGATGGTTTCGGCAACGGCTTCATTGCTGCCCTGTATGCCTTTCGGCAAACTGTTTATGGCATCTGCAATCCCTGTGTTAACAATAATTTCCAAGAGCGTTAAGTCTCCGAAAGGTGAAATCTTTTTCGGTTCATCCGCCTGAATGTAGTTATCGATCAGATGCCGCATGTCTGCTTCATAGGTTTTCAGGTCCAGTGATTCACCGCTTGCTTTTCTGATTTCTTCACGCAGTTTCAGATAAAAGTCGATTTGCTTTTTAATATCCGCAATCTCTTTTTCGGTATAGCCCGCTGCTTCCATCTCATCGGCAATGTTGGCATAGGCCCGTATTAAGGCCACCGCTGCCTTGTATAGTGCAGTCCTCTGCACTTCGCGGCTTTTTAGTTCTTCGGGGATTTCCGGATTGCCGCAAAAGTAGCGGATATACGCCAGGGTATCTTTCGGAAGAGCAACCGGTTCACAGAGCAGGGCAGTTTCTTCCAGGGCATTATCAAGGCGTTCACGTCCCTTTTTCAGACGGTCTTGCAGCAGAATATCACAGTCTGATTTTTCAAACTCGTCATAATCCAGTTCAGAGGTATACACCGCTACCGCATCTTCAACTTTCCGGAAGAGGTCTTTGTAGTCCACGATGTAACCGAACTGTTTATCTTCGGTATCCAGCCGGTTTACCCGGCAGATAGCCTGAAACAGGCCATGATCCTGCATGGATTTATCGATATAAAGATATGTACAAGGTGGCGCATCAAAACCCACCAGAAGTTTAGCCACAACAACAAGCAAGCGCATGTTTGCCGGTTCTTTGATAAATTTTCCCTTTGCCTCATCTTCGTATGTTTCGGTTTTCTTGTCGCCCAATAAATCAGTGTAAGTTTTATAGATAAATTGCTTTTCCGTTTCAGTATTGGCACCGGTATCTTCAGTGGTAATGTCGCGAGTGACGGGGTTATAGGATGTAACAACTGCGCATTTGCCCTTCAGTTCAGTCTTTTGAAACAGTTCAAAATAGCGGCACGCCTCATAAATGCTGGATGCCACAAGAATGGCAGTCCCTCTTTCAGAACTGAGCCGTGGTTTTACATTGAAATCGAAAATTATGTCGCTTACCACCTTCTCCATGCGGGATTTGGAACTGAGCACTTTCTGCATCGTGCCCCATTTCTTTTTCAGCTCTGATTTTTGAAAGTTGTTTAAGCCTTTGGTCTTGGATTCAAACCATGCGTCTATTCGCTCAGGAGAAGAAATTTTCTGGTCAATGTCCCGCGCCTCATAAATCAAATCCAGCACCACTTCATCTTCAACTGCCTCATTGAACTTGTAGGTGTGGATATACTTTCCGAATACTTCCAAACTGGTCTGCTTGTCCTGTTTAAGAAGAGGGGTGCCTGTAAAGCCAATAAAAATGGCGCTGGGCAGCATCGCCTTCATCGTGCGGTGCAGCTTGCCGCTTTGGGTACGATGACATTCATCAACAAATAAAAATAGTTCTCCAACTGCTTTGGCAGGCTGGCTCTCCAGTTCCTTGATGAACTCCTCAAAGTTATCGACACCCTTCTTGCCGAACTTATGCACCAGTGAGCAAAGCAGTCTCGGTTTGGCCTCTGCCAATTGTGCCATTAAATCACGGCCGCTTGTAGTGCGCTTGATAGGCTCCCCTGTCTCGTTAAAAACCCGCTCGATCTGCTTATCCAGTTCATCACGGTCGGTAATGATGACAACACGGGCATTAGGATTGTTCTCTAAAATCCACTTGGCGAGCAGCACCATGACGATACTTTTGCCGCTCCCCTGCGTGTGCCAGATGATACCGCCTTCACGCCTGCGGATGTGTTCCTGTGCGGCCTTAATGCTAAAGTACTGATGTGTACGCGGAAGTTTCTTGATACCGCCGTCAAAGAGCACAAAGTCATACATAATTTCTATCAGCCGCTTTTTATTGCAAAGCCTGAGCAGGTATTTATCCAACTGTAAACGGCTGACATCCTCTATCTCTTCTTTCCATTTTAGGAAGAACTTTTCCGGCGTGCCAACGGTACCGTAGCGCAAACCTTCGGTGTCGTTTCCAGCAAGTACAAACTGCACCGTTGAGAAAAAGGAACCGATAAACTCTTTCTGCTGGTTAACGATGCTCTGCCTGATACCGTCACCAATAGAGACAGTACTGCGTTTAAGTTCCAACACACCCAGTGCAATGCCGTTTACATAGAGGACAATATCAGGCCGCTTTTCATGGTTGCCAAGAACGGTGACTTCTTCTGCAATGGCAAAGTCGTTATCTTCCGGATTCTTCCAGTCTATGAGATGGACGGTTTCAAAGTTGTCGCCTGCTTCCGCTTTTACCTGAACACCGTAGCGGAGCAGTTTGTAGACATTTTTATTGTTGGTATAGAGGCTCTCATTGTAGTTGTTGGCTGTGACCCGCAGCTCGTACAGTGCCTTAGTAATCTGGGTTGTGCTGTACCCTTTTTTTGTGAGGTAGGTAGCTAAGAACTTTTCCTCGATATTGCTATTGTCAGGGAGGTCTTCCCAATTTCCGAGGTATGTTTAGTCCAGCGTGTCGCGGAATAGCTTCACCACGCGGTCTTGGGTTTTTCTCTCGATTTGTCCGACTGTGATCATAGTTTGGCGACTCACTCAAAAAGTGCTATATATTTCTGAAAAATAAACACACGGTTGCGCTTGAACCCCGTAGACTCGCGAAGAATGCCTAACTTAACCAAGTCATCTATCAGGCGCAACGCTGTGGAAATATTGACCGAAAGGCCGGCAGCCAAATCTTGTCCATCCAGAATCGGCTTGCTGTACAGCAAATGCAGGGCAGCTTGGGCGAGCTTTGCTTTTTTGCCCAGTGTCAGAATTTCCCGCTCACATTCCGTACGCAAGGCGATAATCGCCTTGAAGGTTTGAATTGAGCTTTCTGCCGTTAGCCGTACCCCTTCCAGAAAGAACTTTAGCCATTGGCCAAGATCGTTGTGGGTACGCGCCCGATTGAGGTTGTCATAATAGAGTTGTTTATGCTGTTCAATAAATGCGGACAAGTATAAAGACGGCTTCACCAGCAACCCTGTGCTCACCAGATACAAAGTAATCAACAGACGCCCGATTCTTCCGTTGCCATCCAAAAAAGGATGGATGGTTTCAAACTGGTAATGGGCGATACCGATCTTTATCAGATCCGGCGTAGGCTTGCTTTGATCGTTGAGGAATCGTTCCAAATCCGCCATCAGATCCGGCACATCGTCGTGATGGGGTGGAATAAAGACCGCGCTCTTGAGTGAGGCCCCTCCGATCCAGTTTTGACTGCTGCGGAACTCGCCGGGCAGTTTATGTGTGCCACGAACACCTTGTAACAGTGTACGATGGGTATCCTTTAGCAAACGTCCCGAAAGCGGCAACTGCGCCAGTGACGCTCAATGCGGCTGCTGGTGGTCGCCTCCTTGCTGACATGCATCCGGATGAAGTAATCAACATCAGGAACCAACTGCGAGAACGCATTCAGTTCTCCCAGTTTTCTGTCCGCCTGACTGAGCAGCCAAAGCAGATTGCCATCGCTCAGAGTCCAGTCATGATCCACCTGTGAAGGCATAAAACTCTGGTACTGGTATTGTTGCTTATAACTGCCTGATTTGTAATCTTTTATATCCATTTTAACATCCCTGCTTACTGCAAATACAAAACATCTTATTTGCACTTAATGCGCTTACTGCGAATATAACATTTCTTATTCGCATTTGCAACTCATACCAAGCGTATTCTCCCCGTCAACAATTCCTGCATCATCCCCTGTTTTATCTGTTTGTATTTGGTAAGTCTGGTTTCCAGTGCTGATATTTCGGCATCCATGTCGGAGAGGATGGTGGCTATGCGAGTTTGTTCTTTAAGAGGTGGAAGATGAATTTCTATGTTCTCAATGGTTTTTGCATTTAAACTTGGAACCCCCGAAGCTTCGTTGTGTGAATACCAATCTATCAATACAAATCTGTAAAAAATAAATTTAGGAACAACTGCTTCAGAAAGCTCAGTATAGAAAATCGTATCTATTGCCCAAAAGGGACTTTCAGCAAATTGTGGGTCATCAATGGTTCCTTTTCTTCCAATTAAAACTGATGGCTTGTCATATAAAAACTGTCTTGCTTTACCAATAATTCCACCAGTAGCTATTATAGGATACTCCCCGCTTTCTACTACAACATCCTTTTGACTTCTTCCATGTTTTACTTTCAATATCTCCCCCAACTTCTTCATCACCCACTTGTCTGAACTATGATTTTTATGATTCTTTTGATTGCCCTGATTTTTTTTCTGAATCTTTAAATCATCTTCATCATACAAATCATACGAAACACAGTTCAGACATTTTTGCATGGCTCCCTGCTTGATGTTGCGTTTTTTGGCAATGAGTTTTTCCAGAGATTGGATCAGGGCATCGGCATCGCTTAAGGCGTTGGCAATGGCGGTTTGTTCGGCTTTGGTGGGAGGGAGGGGGACTTGCATATCTGCAATCATTTCCATCCGCACTGAATCAACAGATGATTTGGCTGTCATCTGCATGATTCGCTTGAAAAAATTATTACTGAAATACAGAAAGAAGTAGTAACCGTCTATCTCGTCTTTAAAGTCGCTGACTTTATATACCCGCTGATGGAAATCAAATTTCCCTTTTATGTAATGAAACACTTTTCCTGTACCCACTCCATCACCGGCAGTTAATACAGCCTCACCATTAAAGGAATAGCTGTTTATTCTTTCAACTGTCTGAGAGCGAACGAAAAATGGATATTCTCCAGAATCAACACGATCTTGGGTATTCTTTGAACCCGTTGTAATCGAAGCAAGATTTTTAATTTTATCAGTAGCCCAATCCTCCGGAATCACCCCCACCTCAGTCTGCTTATAACCCGTCGGAATGTTACTCATCCGATCCTCCCGACAACTCGGCTTCTATCTCCTCGATGCTTGGGAGAATGCCATCCAATTCTTTCGGTAATGATTGCATTATTTGGCGTTCCCAGTTTGCCACGCCAATCGGATTGGTATAGCCTGACAGGGAATATTCCACCACCATTTTATTTTTTGATTTAACAAGCAGCAGCCCAATAGTTTTTTTATCATCAGGATGGCGCAGCAGGTCATCAACAATATTAAGATACATATTCAGCTTACTGATATAACCGGGGTCAAAACCACCCGCTTTAAGCTCTACCACTACATAGCACCGCAGTTTAAGGTGATAAAAAAGCAGATCAATATAGAAATCGCTTCCGCCAACTTCTAATTGAACCTGCCTTCCTACAAACGCAAATCCCTGTCCTAACTCTAAAAGAAACTTTTGAATATGGTCAATCAGTTTTTGTTCCAGTTCGGCTTCTCTGCGCGGATCAGCCGTGCCTAAAAAATCAAAAATATAAGGGTCCTTAAATACCTGTGCCGTCAGGTCCGAGTCGGCAGGGGGCAAAGCAGCTTTAAAATTATTGACAGTGGAACCTTTTCTCAGATGCAGTTGTGTTTCTATTTGAATTACCAGCATGTCTTTACCCAAACCGAGCTCCAGTGTCTTTTGTGCGTACCAGAGTCGCAGTTTTGGATCATCCAGTTTATCCAGAAGCGTTAAATTGCTGCGCCACGGAATTTGTGCAACGGTGCGTTGCACTATTTCCCTGTCGGGCCATGCTCCTGCGAATTTTCGCATATACTTGAGATTTCTTGGCGAAAATCCGCTCATGTCAGGGAATGCGGATTTCAAATCATGAGAAAGGCGGTCAATGATTTTTGCCCCCCAGCCTTCAGATTGTTGGCGATGAAGAATGGACTGACCAATCTCCCAGTACAGCAATATCATTGCCGCATTGGCTGAAAGCACGGTTTTGAGCCGTTCACTGATAATGCGTTCCTTGAGATTCTTTAAAAAAGATCCATATCCTTTGGGCATCTCTGTTAAGGCGGTCGGTGCAGGGATAATAACCTCAGATTTTTGTTGTCCCATTGATTTGCGGCTGCTATTGTCAGATTTTTTAATTCCCATTATTCTTGTACCCCATCTTTTCAAGGTGAGCACTGACTTTATTTTCCAGATCGCTGACCTCGGCAGTCTGCTTGGGCAACGGTGTTTCGTACCGCTCTGCTAATTCTTTTATCCGTTGGGTCAACCGCTGGCTGATTCTATCCATTTCAGTGCGAATATCCTTATCTATGGTCGCCATCCATTTCTCATCCACCACCAGCGTTTTGATCTCGTCTTCCGTAAGCGTGGGATATTTGGCATAGAGCTTTTTGTCTAATTCAGCACTGGCTTCTTTGATCTTCCGGTTGGTTTCCGCCTGCCATTCGAGAAGGTCAAGATAAGTTTTTAAAACCTTTATCTCTTCCTTCGCATCAGCGTCACCCTTAATCTCTTTCAGCCGAGCCTGCACATTGCCCTTATTTACCTTGTCCAGTTCAGCAAAATAGCCTTCTTCCCCGCTATGCTCTTCTTCCAGTTCAGTAAGCTGTCCGGCAATGGTCTCATTTTCGGCTTCCAGGGCATCAATTGCCTGTTTATCTTTGAGGAAGAAGCGGTTTATCACCAGCTCCTTGGGCACAAGATCACAGGTCCAGCCTTTGTCGACCATCTTTTTCTGTTTGTTTTCAACCAGTATGCGGTAGGTCTCAGCCTTCCAGCCATCAGCGGCGACTATGTAACAGTCATCCTGCATCACCTCAGCCCAGTAGTCCATCAGGTGCTGATAGACATCGTAATTATCAATCAGGTTCTTGCCGGTGTATTGAGCGAGCAGGCTTTCAGAAAGCTCAAAGATCACCTCTTTGGGATGCAGGCCAGCTTCCAGTGCCTTGAGGTAAATGGTGCTCTTCTTTCTCCATTTGGCAAAAAGAGTATTCATCTCTTTGATAAAGGCCTCAAACTCCGGATGCTCAAAAATAGTTTTCTTGATGGCATCCTTTTCAACCTTCAGTTTCAGGTAATTTTTCCGTTTACTCTTGCCGAAGAGTGAATCCTTGAGCGTCGGACACACTTCCCAATAACTTCCCAGCGCATCAATATCCGCAACTGGAATATCACCCAAAAGATGAGCTTCAATATTTTGAATGTCTTCAGCTTCCTGACTGTCGATATAGCGGGGAATATTCAGATTGAATTCATTCTTCTCAATCTCGGCAAACGGAACCATACGTGAATATTTGGCAATCTCGGTCTGCTTATTGAAGACATCGACAATCTTGTGAATGTCCATACTGCGAAGCCGGTTCTTATTGCCGTCTTTCATAAAACCCTTACCGGCATCTATCATAAAAATGCCTTTGCGGTTATGGGCATTCTCTTTATCAAGCACAATAATACAGGCCGGAATGCCTGTACCGTAAAAGAGGTTGGTAGGCAGGCCGATGATTCCTTTGATGTAACCCTTGCGGATAATATTCTTGCGTATTTCCGCTTCCGCATTGCCTCTGAACAAAACGCCGTGTGGAAGGATACAGGCGCCCTTGCCCTTGCTTTTCAACGTACGGATAATATGAAGCAGATAGGCGTAATCCCCGTTTTTTGCAGGGGGAATGCCATAGTCTTTAAACCGTCCGTGAATGTCACCAACAGTGTCAACTCCATTGCCCCAGCGTTTATCACTGAACGGGGGATTGGCAACCACATAGTCATAGGTTTTTAATGCACCATTTGCATCAAGGAAAAGCGGGCTTGCCAGAGTGTTGCCCTGTTTGATTTCTGCTGTAGGATTATTATGCAAAATCATATTCATTCGAGCCAAACCGGCAGTGGCGGAGTCTTTCTCCTGCCCGTAAAGAGTAATGCTCTTACCTGCTTCATCCGCAACCTTGAGGAGCAATGAACCGGAACCGCTGGTGGGGTCGTGAGCAGTTGTTTGCGCGCTGGTGTTGGCGGGATTAATCCCGATGATCTTTGCCATAATGCGGCTGACTTCCGCAGGCGTATAGAACTGACCTTTGCTCTTGCCGCTTTCTGTAGCGAAGTGGCGCATCAGGTATTCGTAAGCATCGCCCAGGATATCGTCGCCCTCCGCCCGGTTCTTGCTGAAGTCCAGCGCCTTGTTCTCAAAGATGGCTATCAGATTGGTAAGACGGTCAACCATTTCCTTGCCGCTGCCGAGTTTGGTCACATCATTAAAGTCCGGCATGTCGGACAACTTGTTCGCGTCAGCAATAGGGGCGATGATCTTTTTATTGATATCATCGCCGATGGTTGGCTTCCCTTTAAGCGCCACCATATCACTGAAGGTCGCCCCTTTGGGAATGGTAATAGGGGCATAGGGCATACCTGTAAATTTATCGCTGATGTATTTGATAAATAACATCACCAGTACATAGTCCTTGTACTGGCTTGCATCCATACCGCCCCGGAGTTCATCACAGCAACGTAACCATTTAGTTACATGGGAGGGATAGGCGTAATTCCGATTCAATCAAAACAAAAGCTTTAAATTTTCCATTTCATCTCTTAATCCCTTAACTTCCTTGAATGTGCTGTCCCAATAGGTTTTTATTTCATAAGATCCATCTTTTGCAGTCACAGTAACTGCCCCGTCCATATCTGTCCTGTAGAGCCTGATGCCGGCATATTTATAGCGCTCAATGGTTTCTTCATGAGGGTGATTAAATGAATTGGCCTTGCCGACACTGGCCACTGCTACTTTCGGGCTGACTGACATGAGAAATTCATCGGAGCTTGAAGTCCGTCCGCCGTGATGGGGCACTTTTAAAATATCACTCTTCAGCCATTTGCCGAGATGAATCAAATCTTCTTCAGCATTGTTTTCTATATCTCCCGTAAGCAGGATTGCCGCTTCATTTGATTCTATTTTCAAAACGAGGGAACTGCTGTTTTGATCTGAAAATTCTCCCCTTGAGGAGCCGGCATAAAATTCATTATACGGATGCAATACATAAATCTTATAATTTTCAGCCTCAAGTACATCGCCCCTTTTAAGAATTTTTGAAGGGATCCTTTTCTCCTGCATTTTTTTGGAAAATGTATCTATTTCCAGGGCCTTCTTTCCGTTAAGCCATATCTCCCCAACTCTAAAATTATCCATAATATAAATTAATCCTCCGAAGTGGTCAGGATGCGCATGGCTTAATACAAGGTAATCGATCTTTCTTATCCCTTTGGACCATAAATACGGCGCAACAGCCCTTTGTCCCATGTCAGGTTCGTATGTGCCTCCGTCAACGAGCATGACTCGTTTATCGGGTAGTTCTATAAGGGATGAATCTCCCTGGCCGACATCTATAAATGTAATCCTGAAATTCTCCTTATACAGAAGAGGACCGGCCAAATAGAGGCCAATAACAATAATGATAGGTAACAGCCGCCATTTAGCTTTACTCTTAATGACAAATATAAGCGACAGGTAATACAGCGCCATGACAACGAAAGAAGGCCCCGGGACATGGAGGTTTGCAAAAGGAACATGGGATAAAATGTCTGCAAGATAAAAAGCAAAATGTGTCATCGCATCAGTCAGGGTATTTAGAGGCATGATGGGCAAATTGAACAATAGGGCGCCGAATCCCGTAAAAAAACCAACAGGAAGCATTATGAAGCAAATAAACGGCGTAACTATGAGATTTGAGAGCGGTGAGATCAGAGGAAATTGCTTGAAATAAACAGCAGTCAGAGGCGCGGTACCCAAAACCGCAGCAATAGTTATGAGCATGGCCGTTCCTATTTTTTTAAATAAAAGTCTTTGGAACAGGGGCCTTTCTCCTTCACTCAGTTCCTTAAGGTCAGCCAGAGGGTCCTGATCTTTCTGGTCTGAATTATCTGTTTCTTCTTTCCCGACCACATACCCTATTGAAAGGACCGCAACAAATGAGAGCTGAAATGAAAGCTCAAAAAGCGCATCAGGCTGCCAAAGCAGGATTATGACAGCGGCTATAGAGAGCGAATTCAGCCACTGCCCCTTTCTTCCCAGAAAAAGCGCGAGCATATAGATAAAGATCATTATAAAAGACCGAATTGTGGGAGTGCTTGCACCGGATATAAAGGCATATAAAAATAAAACAGGCAGAGTTGTTATTACTGCTGCTTGCGTCGGCGTAATATACAAAGTCATTTTCGTAAGGAATCCGGCAGGCAATAATTTAACAGATGTCTTGACGATCTTAAAAATTATAAATGCGAGCAGTGCAAAGTGAGTCCCTGATATGCTTATAATATGCGTGAGTCCGGTTGTGCTGAAGGAATCCCTGATATCCTGGCTTATACCCCTCTGAAGGCCGAGTATAATTGCTTTTTGAAATGCTGCGCTATCAGGAGAAAGGCTATTGTCAATGATCCTGCCGAGCTTCTCACGTTTAAGGGACAGCCACGCAAGGAAACCTGTGCCGCTCCTGATCTTTCTGACATTATTGCTGACATATCCTGTTGCTATGATCCCATCCTTTTTAGGGTCATATGCAATAATACCGGGATTGTGCAAGACCTTCGGCTCTTTTAACTTTGCGATTGAGCTGACCCGGTCACCGTATGAAGGAATAAAATTATCAGGCGAAACAGCAAGTCTAACCCTGCCATGAACAGGCCTTCCTTGAACATAGACATCCTCAAGGGTAAAGCGTGTTTTTTCGTTTGATGTCTCCGGGACATCTGCAACACTTCCCTCAACAGACACCTCGCTGTCAGGGAATTTGACCTCTGAAAGGGCCTCGTGACGCATAAAGCTGTAGAGGAAGCCAAAGGCAAAGACGGCTATCGCAAAAAAAATTCTTTTTTTATTTTTGCGCCGGGTTAAAAGCAGAAAGGTGATTGCTGAAACAAATAATACGCCTATCGAGACCGGAAAGAAGGAGAAAGAATTCTCTGCGGCGATCCCGCAAATAAATGAAGCAGCAGCACTGATCATGACCCATATAATACAATATTAGATCAAAACTCAAGGCTCAAAAGTTAAAACTTAAGGGCATAACTTCAAGTTAACACAGACCCGGCTGTCCACAGGATCCTTTGGACCGGCAAACATATAACGACAGATATAATAACAAAACAAGTTTAACCACGGATGAACACAGATTAACACAGATCTGCCTACCGGCAGGCACAGATTTTTAAAGGGTTTGGGGGTTAGGGTTTAGTGGTTGGTAAAAAATTGATCCCCTGACTCTTGACCCATGCCCCTGGCTCCTAAAGGATAAGTAAAAGTCTGTGGTTAAATAGTGTCTTTAAGCCGGTGTCAATAACTGTAATGCAATGCGCGGCAAGAGGTTGGCCTGAGCAAGCACTGCTATGCCTGCCTTCTGTAGTATCTGGTTCTTCACCATCACCGCGGTTTCAGCAGCAAAGTCTGCATCCGTTATCCTTGAGCTGGCAGCAGAGAGGGTTTCAAGCTGTATATGCTGTGTATTATTTATGCTCTCCTATATGCTGTGTATTATTTACGCTCTCCAGCCGTTCCTGCACTGCGCCGAGGTCACACCGCATGGAATTAACTGATGTAATGGCGTTGTCTATGACAGTGATCGCGCCCAGCGCAAGGCTCGTCGAAGTTATCTGCCTGAAGTCCGACCTGTTTCCAAATGAGTCATATCTCATCCCATATACCCCATAAGCCGCCCCGTCCTGATTATTTGAGTCCCATGTGACAATAAACCCGCCGTTGTTAAGCCCTGCAACTGAGGAATAAGCCTGCCATCCGGCAGTGTAATTATTTACCCGGAACTCACTGCCCGCCTTGTTGCCGCTGGAATCAAATCTTTGCCCATATATCCCATAACCTGATCCATCCTGCCCAAATGAATTCCATGTCACCACATAACCGCCGTCACTAAGTGATGTGATGTCTGACGTTCCCTGAGTACCCGCGGTATATGTGTTTACAGAAAATTCACTTCCAACTTTGTTGCCGTTAGAGTCAAATTTTTGGGCATTGATATCACCTGCCGCGCTCCACGTGGCAATAAATCCTCCGTCATTCAACGCTGCCACTGTAGGTGCACTCTGGTTGCCGGCAGTGATGGTATGAAGCGGAAATTCCCCGCCAACCACATTGCCATTAGCATCATAGATTTGCCCATAGACGCCATAACCACTGCCATCCTGCCCGATCGAATTCCATGTCACCACAAATCCGCCGCCGGTGAGAGCTGTGACCTCGGTGTTCATCTGCTGATCCATCCAATACGTATTTACCTGAAAGTCATTGCCAAGGGCATTGCCGTTTGCATCAAATCTCCGTGCAAATATGCCATTAGCCCAACCATCCTGCGGCCAGGACTGCCAGGCAGCCACAAAACTGCCGTCACTGAGAGTTGCCACTGAAACGGCCACCTGACCGCCGTTTTCATCCGAATTGACCTGAAATTCAGACCCAACTTTATTGCCACTTGCATCATATCTCTGGCCGTATATTCTATAACTGGGGTCTTCATGGCTTGATTCCCACATCACAACAAAGCCGCCTTCATCCATACTGGAAACAGAAGGGTTGCCCTGATCATTCAGCGTATTCGTATTAACCTGGAATTCACTACCCAGTTTATTGCCGCTTGCATCATATCTCTGGCCGAATATCCC
>JACQXH010000142.1 GCA_016208845.1 Nitrospirota bacterium
AAGCCCATCGAATTGATGCGCCTCAGCTATGGTCTCGACCATGTCTGCAATCAGCTCCCTTGACGGAAGACTGTAATGCATCCCCCTGTGTCCCATTGCAATGCCGTCGCATATGCCGGGTATTCCAAAAAAAAACGGATAACCTCCGCCTGTATGTATGCCCTTTTCTATAAATCTCTCAAGGTCCCGCATGCCGGTATGCCCGGGAATAATATCGGTAAAGCTCGTGGCAACCCCTATGAAAGGCTTATTCATCTCTGAGCGCGGAATGCCGGTCGCATAGAGCAAGGCCCTGTGCGGCAGTCTTTCCACGCCTTTTTTAATATTATCGCTTTTAATAATTCTTCAGGATGCAAGATACATGATACAAGATACACGATTTGAAATTGCCGTATAATCATAGATCCTGTATCGTGCATCATGTATCACTTAATTGTGGCTTTGTCTGTATTCCCTTATAAGCTCGGCCATGCGGTCTTTCTTCTGGAGTTTCTGTTTCTGGATCTTTTTTCTTTCAACTTCTTCTTCTGGGGTCAGGTATTTGCTCTTGTCCATTTCTGCAAGGATGCTGTCCAGCCCCTTATGCTCCTCATGTAATTTTTTATATTCCTGATTTTCTTTTTTTAAAATGTCTGCTATCTCCGGGTCTTTCAAATAAATCTTCCTCCTCTCGATTTTCTTTTTTTAGGATTTCTGCTATCTCCGGGTCTTTCAAATAAATCTTCCTCCTCTCTTTGATTTAACTCAAATGCATTTAGGAAATCACAGAGACCACAGAGGAAAGTTATAAAGGTGAAAGAAACATTTAAGTCTCATATAGTTCGCTGTGTTCTCATAATTTATTCTTCCCTGTAACAGAAATAATTTTACTAAATAAAAGAGTGCACTGAAAAGAACAATAAAATAAGTCTTTTCTCTTGTATTATTAATGCTTTTATCTGCGCCCTCTGTGGTTCATTGCATTTTCCGGGTTAAAGGAAAAATTATCACATTTACGACAAAAATACAAGTTCTGCTTTACAAAGCCCTTCAGGACATGGGATATTATACTATCTCGCTTTTTTGTATATCTAACATAACATTTGAGAGTGGTAAAAATACACAAAAATCATCAAAGGAGATACACGTAAATTGGAGTCCTTTCTTATTGATTCTCACTGCCACCTCGATATGGATGCCTTTGACACAGACAGGGACGATGCTGTCAAACGGGCAAAGGATGCAGGCGTCGAATATATAATCAATATCGGATCGTCGGGATCCATCCTCACGATGCAAAGACTTTAGATGACAGCCTTTTAAGTGAAATTAAAGAGTGGATAAAGCATCCAAAAGTAATTGCTATAGGTGAAATCGGGCTCGATTACCACTATATGCATTCCCCGAAAGAAATTCAGACAGAAGCCTTTAAAAAACAAATAGCCCTGGCAAAAGACTCACGGCTTCCTGTCATTGTCCACAGCAGGGAGGCAAAAGATGACACTATGCAGATACTTCATGATCACGCATCCGGAATTCAAGGCGTGCTTCACTGCTTTTCCGGTGATATGCATATGGCAAAAAAGGCCATGCAGCTTGGCTTCTATATATCAATTGCAGGACCTGTAACATTCCAGAATGCAAAAGACCTCAGAGAGATCGTAAAATTCATCCCTGATGAATACCTGCTCATAGAAACAGACGCTCCATATCTAAGCCCTGTGCCGATGAGGGGAAAGAGGAACGAGCCAGCCTTTATCAGATACACTGCTCAGGCTATCGCGGACTTAAGGGGTGTGAGCCTGTCCGATATATCGAGGATAACAACACTGAACGCCATGAAGCTCTTCAATATTGGCCGGATGCCTGACAGGGGAGAGATTGCATACAGGATAAGAGATTCTCTATACCTGAACATAACGAACAGATGCACTAACAGATGCGGTTTCTGCATAAGGTTTGAGTCAGATTATGTAAAAGGCCATAATCTCCGTCTTGAGAATGAACCTTCATCAGGGGAGATAATCAAGGCCGTCGGAGACCCTGAATCATATAAAGAAATAGTCTTCTGCGGCCTTGGTGAGCCGCTTATGAGATTAGATATAGTTAAAGAAGTTGCTGCATGGGTGAAACTAAAAGGCGGGAGGGTCAGGATAAACACAAACGGCCACGGCAATTTGATCCATGGGAAGAATATACTACCCGGACTTCAGGGTATTGTGGACAGCATCTCGATCAGTCTTGACGCAGAGAGCAGGGAAAAATACGAGGCTATTTGTAAGCCCGTTTATGAAAATGCCTTTCAGGAGGTTTTATCATTCATAAAAGAGGCAAAGCAATACATTCCAGAGGTAAAAGTCACTGTCGTTAATCTGCCGGACATCGATATTGAAAAATGCAGGGCAATTGCTGAAGAATTAGGAGTGGAGCTGCGGGTAAGAGAGTTAAATGTGGTTGGGTAAAAAATGATATTAGCCACGGATCAACACGGATGCACACCGATCTGCCTATCGGCAGGAAGAAAAGCACAGATTAACTCACCTATAGTCCTTGCCCCTTGACCCTATCTTCTTATCCATCCGCGCAAATCCGCGGCTAACTTCCATTTTTAGGATTATTTTTCAGCGGGCGTTTCTTCTTTTACCGCAGGTTCTTCTTCCTTCACGGCCGGCTGCGACTCTTCGGGCGGCTTGACCTCTTCAGGCGCAGCCCTTCTGAAACAGCCGGAATCCGGATCGTAAAAAACATCGCCTAACGGCCGGCAAAAAGTGAATCTGAGAGGCGTAATGAAAAGGTCATTGGCGCTTTCGCGGACTTTCCCTGAAACCGCGGTTCCCGGCAGGGTAAGCACAAATAATGCGCCCCCTATCAGGGCAGAAAAAAAACCCACCGGTCTTGCCACTGCAACATCCCCTGCAACTGTCAGGACATCTGCAGAGAATGATATTGAGTGATTGCAAACAATGAAAATAAACAATAATGCCGAAATTATTTTCCTCATACGCCCTCCGCTATATTTGCTCCATGCCGACCAATGTCTCATTTTTTATTATTAACTGCTCTAAATAATTTTCAATAATTAATGCGATAAATTCTTTGTCTTTTATTGTGAAAAACCATGGAAAATCTCACCCCTGGATCTTCAGGGAAATCTTTGAACCTATCCTGAGTCTTATATACTGTGTCCGGTAAATTTCCGTCCAGCAACAGATAAAGCGGCCGTTTTAAAGCCGTAAAATAATTAACTACCTCCGGATCTTCAGCATTTTGAAATAATTTTTCCCTGAACCGGACGCGCCTCTCATATTCCGGGCTATTCATTGTAATGTCCGAATCTTTTATGACATAAAGACTTCTCTCGGCAAAAACAGCTGTTTCATAATTAATATTGACACCGCAGCACGGCCATTTTGTTTCTAAATGGCCAAGCATTACAAGGGCGTCCGGAGGGGTATTATTCCTTATCCATTCATAAGCCTCGTTCTGCCGCTTGTCGTTAGTATAAATAACATGTCCGGAAGATAAAATATATTGCTCTTCCGTAGATGATAAAACATATGATGCTATTACGGTTAAGGGATTCAGCAAAAGAGAAAAGATAATGCACGCTGTTGCGCAAGCTTTAATCCAGCGATTTTTCACAGAAGGCAGCCACTTTTCCAACACAACAACCAGGTAAAATGCAAAAAAGAAATTAAGCACATAATTGAACTTATAGCTATTATCAAAAGATACTCTCAGGAAAACCGATAACAAAAGACAGATGAATGTGCTGACCATTAAAAAAATAAATTCGCCTGAGTATGCATGATTTGTTCTCGATATCCAGACCCCATGCAAAATAATTGGGGAAAGAACGGAAAAAGCAATTACGTTTTTTAAGGACTGATGATATAAATCCAACCTTAATGCCGGCCCCTGGCCCGCTGAACCGGCTTTCATTATATATAGCAGATATGGTGCAACCAGCAAAAGGGCAATAATGTATGGAAGCAGAATGAATAAGGCCTCACCGGCTTTTTCCTTCATGCTTCCGCGGCAAGAAAAATAAATTAACAGGGACCATATCGGGGCATGAAAGAATGGGACGATCGCTAAGGGAGGATAAATATACGTGCATGCATAAATGATAATGCCTGTCCCTGCCGCATAAATTTTATTATCTGAAGTTCCACGCTTCAGGAAAAGCAGCAGGAGCAGGAAATAAGCGAGACATAAACATACTGCTGGAAGCATGCCGCTGACATTATAATATTTGTGGAGAAAATTCATTCGTGCGTCATACCATGGAATTCCGCTTGTCCAGTCTGCAAAAATATCAAAACGGTCCATAGAAGAAGATGCAATAGTCTTTAACGGCATTAACTGGCCTGATAAGAACTTATAAATAATATATATCCCCGCATCAAAGCGCATCAGGCCGCCGATCAATGCAAAAGACATAATATATATATAGCGTTCCTTCAAACCAAATTTTTTTGCAAAAATATAGGTTATACAGAAAATGGCAAACAAAGATATGAAATTCATTGCAAACATGACCTGGATCGGCTGGAAATACTTAACATGAGAAAGTACGGCGATCAGGGTATGGAACCCCCAATAATAGCCTATTCCGGCCCCTCCCAAACCTGGATTTTCCGGGGGAAAAAATCCATGCAGGACGTTCGTAACCAATGACGAGTGGAGAAAAGAGTGCCAGGAAGCTGCAGTCCCGTCCGGGACATAATAAATAGGGATTGTCAACAGAGCAGTAAAGGATACGGCAAACAGGGAATATGCAATTTCTTTTCTATCTATTTCTACACGTGCCCATAATTTACTCTTTCTTCGTGAGATAACATAGAAAACAACAGCTGCTCCGGAAATGAGAATTATTAAATTAGATATATTCCCTGCATTAACACCGGCAGACAGGGCCGCAAATATTAATAGGCTGCTGATTCCAATGGAAAGAGGGAAGGCTAAAATAAGATCTTCAAATTTTACAGCCGCCCTTTTGCCGATAGATAAAAAGCAAAGGCCGGGCAGATAACAAACGCTTAAAAAGATCCCTGCAATTTTTATAGGCTCTATGCAGATAAGTATTAAAGATAAAACATATACTATTATTAAAGCCATTTTTTTACCTAAATTGAGCGATTTTTTTAAACCACAGAGAGCGCAGAGAGAAATTTTAATAATAAAAAACTATTAATGGTTAAAAAATCTCCGTGTTCTCAAAATAATATTTGCAAAAATAGTCCTGCTATCCTTTCTTGCTTACTGAGTGCACACAGAAAACTCTTTTTTTTTTTTTTTCTTCGTTGTCTTTCTCTGTGTCCTCTGTGGCGAATCACCTATCTCAGGTAATATTAGCATGCAGTGTCAGCAAGTTGAAATATACGGTCAGGCGCTTCAGGTCCCATTAATCACTGTGCCTTCAGGCCCCGAACTTCTTGAGCCTTCCCGCATGTGCAAGCGCAAGCGGCATAAGATTTACCGCAGGGGAAACCCCGAGTTCACCTTTCGTACATTCCCTCTCAGAAAAGGCATTGCAGAGGCCTCCGATCACATAAGGGGACTTCAGCAGCACCGGCACCGGATGCCAGCTATGGCCCTTCATAATTGCCGGGGTGGAATGGTCACCTGTGATGATAAGGACATCGGGTTTGAGTTCGAGTATCTGCGGAAGGAGCTTGTCGAATTCCGATATCCTCTCTGCCTTGCCTGTGAAATTTCCGTCCTCCCCATAGGAGTCGATCTTTTTAACGTGCAGGAAGAAAAAATCGTGCTCACCGTATTTTTGCTTCAGAAATTCAATCTCTTCTTCAACACTTCCTTCAAGTGCAGGCGTTTTCATCTCGACCAGCCGCGCCAGCCCCCTGTACATCGGATATGTGGCAATGGCAAGCGCATTTAATCCAAAGGCATCATGGAACGTCGGGATGTGCGGCATATTAGAAAATCCCCTCGTTAGAATGAAGTTGGCCTTCTCTTCATGCTTCAGGATCTCACCGGCCCTGGCGATAAGCTTCTCTGCGATCCTGGATACCTTTTCAGCATTTTTCGAAAGAGGTGTGGGCGGCAGAGGGGCTTTCCCCTCTTTCTGCGGGTCAGTATCATTTATCATGGCTGCATCAGGCGCAAGGTTCTCAGGGAATCTCATCAGCAGGGCAAACCTGTGTTCCATGCCCGGCGCAAATATGAGATCTGCGTCGTCTATCTTGCTTATTTCTTTCTGCAATATCCCTGTAAGCCTGCTGCTGTGTTCTGTAGGTATTCTTCCGGCCCTCCTGTCTGTAATGATCCCGCCCTTTATCGTCCCATAATTACATCTGACAGCTACATCTGACTTTTTCACATCGAGACCCAGCCCAAGCGCCTCAAGGATTCCCCTTCCTATCTGACATTCAATAGGGCTGTACCCGAATATGCCGAGATGTCCGGGCCCGCTCCCCGGCGTGATGCCGTGAGCAACAGGAACGTGAAGTCCGCAGGCAGACTGCCTGGCAAGCGCATCAAGATTCGGCGTATCAGCTGTCTCAAGCTCGGTCCGGCCATTAACAGGAAGCCCCCCGACCCCGTCCAGTACTATCATTACGATCTTTGAATTGTTCTGCTGTATCAAAGGTTTTATTAGTTCCTGCATGTTAATAGCGGCATGGATCATAACTGCACCTCCTCTTTTCCGTCTATTCTAACATTTTATGTATCGCTGATAAATTATGTTTACCTGTAATTCAGATTAGGATAATCACAGAGGGGGAATGTTTCGCTAAATTGACACTCAAATCACAGCGGCATTATAATCATCGCACATGAAAAGATTTATCGTTTCCTTCCTTTTGGTCATTATTGCGGTAATCCTCGGTTCAGCAACAGGAGGCTATCTGGCTCTTGTAAGAGGGATCCCTGAAATAGATGAGATCAAGAATTACCAGCCTACCGCCGGCACAAGAATATATGCTGACGATGATGTCCTTATTGGAGAATTCAAGCTTGAAAAAGGCATATATCTGCCTTTTAAAAAGATCCCTGAGGCTATGATAAAATCGGTTGTAGCAGTTGAAGACTCAAGGTTCTGGCTTCATAAGGGGATTGACTATGT
Source organism: Nitrospirota bacterium (assembly GCA_016208845.1). Lineage (GTDB taxonomy): Bacteria > Nitrospirota > Thermodesulfovibrionia > UBA6902 > BMS3Bbin08 > JACQXH01. The sequence goes on from JACQXH010000142.1 coordinate 7,070, forward strand.
TGCGATCCTGCGTGCGTTACTTAAAGACATCCTTGCGGGCGGTATCAAAGAGGGCGGCAGCACGATCACCCAGCAGCTTGCAAAGGCAGTATTTCTTTCCCCCGAGAAGAAATTCACCAGGAAATTGAAAGAGGCCATCCTTGCCTTCCGGATCGAAAATAACCTGACAAAAGAGGAAATCCTCGAACTCTATCTTAATAGAATATATTTTGGCCAGGGCGCCTACGGCCTTGAAATGGCGGCAAGAAAATATTTCGGCAAATCTGCCTCGGATATAGATCTTGCCGAATCCGCCCTGTTAGCCGGCCTCGTCAAGGCCCCGAGCAAATATTCACCATATAATAACTTTGATAAAGCCAAAGAAAGACAGCGCGTCGTTCTCCTTAGAATGCAGGAAGAAGGCTATATCACAAAGGAACAGGCCGAGGAAATTCACAGGCAGCCGCTTTACCTTTCGAGTTTAAGCCACGAGGAAAGCGCGCCGAATTACTTCCTTGATTATGTCAGGAAGTACCTTGAGGACAAATACGGTTCTGAAGCTGAGAGAATCACAGGTGCCGGCTCACGGCCCGGGAAGATAAATTTAAAGCCCGGTGATATTCTGACAGCTCAGGTCATAGGGGTCACGCCTGCAAAGGCAACTGTAAAAACAAGGGGAGTTGCAGGAAGCCTTCTGCTTGAGGACGCCCAGTGGGCAGAACGACTCGTGGACGCCCGGGGAAATCTCATAAAGAAATTCAAACCCCTGAGACTCACCGACATACTCAAGTCAGGGGATATAATCACGGTTCAGGCCAAAAGTGTCCCGGATAAAGAACCCGTATTTACCCTTGAGCAGGAGCCGATCGCTCAGGGAGCTCTCGTGGCAATTGAGCCGTCTACAGGTTATATACGGGCATTGGCCGGCGGCTATGATTTCAGCAAGAGCGAATTCAACAGGGCGGTTTATGCAAGACGCCAGGCCGGTTCTGCATTTAAACCAATTATTTATGCGGCAGCAATGGATGCAGGATATACCCCTGCAAGCATAATAGTGGATGAGCCGGTAGTATATCCAAATAAGACCCTGGGGGACTGGGCGCCTGAAAATTATGACAGGAAATTTCACGGGCCCACGAGGTTAAGGGAGGCCCTTGCCTATTCCAGAAACATTGTTACAATAAAACTGCTTGAAAGGATCGGCGTCCAGAGGACGATCAATTTTGCCGAG
>JACQXH010000143.1 GCA_016208845.1 Nitrospirota bacterium
AGTGGGGTCCGTATGCGCCGACATTGCGTTCACTATATCCTCAATGTACGCAATAATCGACAGCATGACATTGTTTTTAATAAACCCGGCCAACCTGATATAATCCGTATGACCGATATCGCACTTGAGAAGCCTGATCCATCTTTGTTCAAGGGTCTCCCCTTTCTGTATCCGCTGTACAACGCCCTTTGTATAGATAATGTACGCGATATATTGGAAATACTTTCTTAAATAATCCAGAAAATCACTCTTCTTTATGAAAAGGCCTTCATCCTTCATTTGTCTGAACAACTTGACCGCGTCCAGGTACCCGGCGGTTTCTTTTCCGAAGATGTCATTCTCCAGCCATGCCGGCAAAATGTATGCCTCCTCTAATGTATCAATCTCGGCCTTTGTCAATAAAGAGCCCTGTTTCAGTCTTTCCAGCCCTTTTAAATATTCCAGAGGAAGTCCGGATGATATGGCGTTATTCACCTCTTCCCTCATCTCTTCGGGAATGATCAGGTTGCCGATCATTTCATCATATTTCTCATGGGTTATAAATACATCGATATTGCCGGCTATAAAATCCAGGTTCCCGGCTGCATTCCCGCTTATCTTGGACGGAAGCACATATGCAAGAGGCGTTGCGAGGATATCAAGCATCCTGAAGATGGTATTCAGCCTCTCATTATGTCCTTCTTGTCTTGAAACGGTCTTCCGCACAGCCTCGAACAGATTAATTAATTCATAATCTTCCTTTGAAGTAAGCATCATGTACTCCCTGCAATAATCGAGGAGCTTCCCGTTCATGAGGCGCGTGAGAATTGCTTCCTCTCCTCTGGTGGCTTCTTTTTTTAAACTTTTTCCTATGTAACTATGCAGGGTTTCACTGCTTATTAATTTCCCATAAAAGATAAAGGGCAGGTCATTTTTAAAAGTATATATGAGAAGGACGAGCGCCATATCAGGGTCACCGGCAGAATGTTCTCTAATTCCGTCGAACTTTGAAATGATCATTTCATCAGACCTCTCCAGAAGCCATTTTGATATGGAGCCCTGCCGGATATGGTCCCTTGCGGCCTCCCATGCCTCCCCGCTCTCCACAAAGGCCGGGATCATCTCTTCTATCGATGTATATTTCTTATCAAGAAATCTGAAAGGTACAGCATCAGCTTTCGGGACTTTAATGCCGGGACCTTCGGACGCATCATTAAAATGAACGGGGATGTCCGCATCTTGATCGAGCCACCTAATGACCTCAGCATATCCCCATCGTTTCTCAGGGTCCCTGGTCAAAAGCCCTCTTAAAAGGGTCTTGTGATCACCAGCCAGCTGCTCCGGGATAGTTACGCCTTGTGCAGAAACCTTGTCTGAAATTGATCGGTCATCAAGGCCTTCAAACGGGTGGCGGCCGGTGATCAGCTCAAGCATTATCATACCGACAGACCAGTGATCTGCCTCTCGTCCGGCAGTGCCTGTCAACAGCTCAGGGGCTGAGTAAGGCAGTCTCCCTTTTAACGCTGCAGGTTTCCCCTTCCGGCCGGCCTCAGGAACACAGGATATATCAAAATCTGTGAATACCGGTTTTAGCGGTTGTTTATCTCTCAGGACGATGTTCGATGGTTTCAGGTTAAGGTGCAGTATTTCATTGTCATGCAGGGCCTTTAGTCGCTCAATTATCTCTCTTAGCAGAAGGTTGATGCTGCCGGGATCGATGTTTGGGCCAAGGTCTTTAAGCGAACCATGCTTTGCGTATTCATAAATGATATACCACCTCTTTGTATTATCATCAAAACCATAATCATATATCTGGATGAGAACATCGTGCAGCCTTTCGGTCAGTTTTTTTGCCTTGCTTATCACATCCACATTTGGAATAAAATCAGGCCTGTAGAATTTGAGCAGGCTCACCAGTCCATTTTGCTCGATAAGGCAGGATTCTCCGGTCACCCCTGAATCAGGGAACTCTTTCAGTACAGGATAGGTTCTTGAGATCTGCAGGTTAAATTTTTTGCCGGAAGTATTTTTTTCAGCATCATTTTCTTTATCTTTTTCTTCGGGATGATACCGGGCCTCAAGATCAGGTATCATGTTCTCCATATCATCCATCTATGTATTTTAAATTAAAAAAAAATAAAAATGTAACAGGCAGGCATTATCGTCGAACCTTGTTTAAATAAAATATGCTATATAATTTAAGATACGAGAGAGACTGCGGATCGTATTTGAGGAATACAATAACGGCCCATTTATTGAGCATTAGAGTAATCATAAGAAACATTCAGCCGCAGACCTCGACTGACTATTGAGTGGCAAAGGGCAGGTATTCTGGGACAGGTTTTTTACCAACCCCCAACCCCGGGCAGTATCCGTGTTAATCCGTGGCTGAACTTGTTTTGTTATATTATTATAAAAACATGGGAACAGAGACAATCAGAAATATACATACAGAACTGAAGAAACACGGCGATAAAAAGATCGCTGCGCACTCTCAGAGATTTTTCAAAACCGGCAAAGGCGAATATGCAGAAGGCGATAAATTCCTTGGCATAAGGGTGCCTGTGCTGCGGACGCTGGTAAAAAAATACCGGAGCATAACTATCGATGAGGCCTTGAAGCTCCTGTCATCAGAATTCCACGAAGTGAGGTTATTCTCCCTATTGTCACTTATAGAATTGTACAGAAGATCAGGCGAGGCAGACAGAAAAAGGATCTTCAAACTCTACTTGGGCAATACCAGACATATAAACAATTGGGACCTGATCGATCTTTCAGCCCCGCATATTATCGGCAATTTTCTGCAGGACCGTGACAGAAAGACACTCTATGCCCTGGCAAGATCAAAAAGCCTATGGGAGCGGAGGATCGCTGTTTTGGCGACGTTCTATTTCATCAGAAATAGTGATTTTGAGGACGCGCTGAAAATATCACAGCTCCTTCTTCACGACAAAGAAGACCTGATCCACAAGGCGGCCGGATGGATGCTGCGCGAGATAGGGAAGAAGGACATTGCTTCAGCAGAACGATTTCTCAGGAAGCACTGCAAAATTATGCCGCGCACCATGCTCAGGTATGCGATAGAGAGGTTTCCAGAAGAAAAAAGGCTAAGATACTTGAAAGGAGAAATATAATTATGCCATTGCTTATTAAAACACCAGCCGTGATCGCCTCTGCAGGCAACAAGCCGAAAGAGATAAGGGAGTACATCGGACGTATGAATTCAAAAACAGATGATGTAAGCATTGCACGGATGAAAAGCCCGGGCGGATGGGCCGAACCCGGCCAGCAGCCTGAGTTTGACGAGTATACATTGGTACTGCACGGCATGCTCAGGGTCAAGACAAAAGACGGCTGTTTAGATGTCCATGAAGGTCAGGCCGTTATTGTGCATAGCGGAGAATGGGTGCAGTACAGTACCCCTGAACCAGAGGGGGCGGAATATGTTGCCGTATGCCTGCCGGCGTTCAGGCCTGAAACAGTGCACAGGGATAAGGATTAAAATCCCGTTACACCGGGTCCTGTTTTTTCCTCTGAAAAGGCTATTTTCACAGCCTCCCTGAAAGTAGTCTTCTCTATACTAACGAGTCTCTCAATGCTGTTGTCCCTGCAGATGACCTCATTCTTCAGTCCCTCTATCAGGGGATGTGCAACACCTGCAGGAACAGGCGTTATGAGATCCACCCAGTATGAAGAAAATTTAGGGGTCAGGAACGGCACTGCCATTATCCATCTCTTCGCAAGCCCCCGCACCTCTGCATACTGCTTCATCATCTCTCTATAGGTAAGGATCTCCGGGCCTCCGATATCAAAGGTCCTTCCTTCTGTTTCGGCATTCAGCAGACAACCGGCAAGATAGGCCAGGACATCATTGACAGCGATCGGCTGTACTTTTGTATCTACCCATCGGGGACAGATCATTATGGGCAGCCGTTCTACAAGATAGCGGATCATTTCATAAGATGCGCCTCCTGCGCCGATTATTACTGCTGCGCGCAGAAAGGTCTCTTTGGCCTTTCCCTCAGAGAGTATCTTTGCAACGTCCAGCCTGCTCCGGAGATGTTCTGAAAGGTCATCTCCGGTCTCGCCAAGGCCGCCCAGGTAAATGATCCTTTTCAATTCTGAAGCATCTGATGCCGAGACAAAGTTCCTTGCCGCCTGTTTATCCTTTTCGGCAAAATCTGACCGCTGCGAGAGGAGCTTTCCTCCCATGGAATGAACTAAATAATATGCGGAATGAATGCCATCGAGCGCCTCGGCGAGGTTCTCGTTCTTTACAATGTCCCCTTCGATTATCTCAGCATCGGCGTTCTTCGGGACAAGTGCCAGCGCCTTTGAAGTGCTGCGCACAAGCAGGCGCATTTTAATGTTCTTTTTCGCAAGCTCCTGTATGAGCCTGCTGCCGATA
>JACQXH010000144.1 GCA_016208845.1 Nitrospirota bacterium
ATATTGGTTTTTTCAAGCAGAACCACCCTTGCATCGTTTCTCAGCTTGTAGCTGAATTGACCGTATCCGACATCAACGGCATAGACCTTTTTCGCCCCGTGCTGTAAAAGGCAGTCTGTAAAGCCTCCGGTAGATGCGCCTGCATCCATCGCAGTCTTGCCCCTGATATCAAGATAAAAAGTGTCAATGCCGTGTTTGAGCTTTAATCCACCGCGGCTCACATAGGGCATTTTATTTTCCACACTTACAGCATCTTCCGGATCAACAAGAGCGCCTGCCTTGTCGACTACGATGCCTTTGACCAGGACAACGCCTTCCAGTATCAGGGCCTTTGCCTTTTCCCTGCTTTCAGCAAGGCCTCTATTTAACAACAGCAGATCAATCCGGATTTTTTTCATGTGGCTGGTATGTAAAGTGCATAGGGGAAAGACCTAAGCAGGTTTTTTTGCTGCGACTATTTTTTTTGCTATTTCACGCACTGCACCTGATATATTCTTATCTTTCTCAAGCGATGACAGATCCTTTAAGCTTAATCGGTTCACGAATTTCATGGCCGCCGCAACAGGTGTCTTAGGATTTGTGACAAGTGCGTATACAATTGAGTAATTCTTCAGCCATTCCCGTTTTTTTGCAATGACCCTTATGATTTCTTCAGAGGTGGCTTTTTGTTTAGCAAGCAGTTCTATCTCGTTCTCCGTGATCTTTGGGTTTTCAAGAACTGAGAGCATGACCTCTTTATTGGGATCGCGAAGCAGGATGGTCCTTATATCCTTGCTGCCCCTGAAGGCAAGCTGTATTCTCTCTCCTGCCTTGAGTTTCTGGATCCTCTGCAGTAATGTCAGGGCCTTGTCCTGATATTCCTTATCTTCGATGAACTCTTCAGGGAGTTGCTGTGAAATTAATTGTCTTGTTTCTTCCGGGGTACCGGGAAGGCTCAGAATAAAACGCAGTATCTCCGGCCTGTGTGTGTTGCTTCTTGCTATTTCATCAAAAAGAGAAGGTTCAGCGGTGCTGTCAAGTAAAAGGATCTCAATGACTTCTTCAGAGGCGTTAGAAAGGTCAAGCCCTATTAATTTAACTTCTTCCATGCAGTTTAATTATAAAGATAAACAGAATGAGAGGTCAATAGATTAAAAAATGAAATTATTTGAAACTCTGCTCTGTGGAAGGAAAGATGCCGCTTTCAATTTCTTCCTTATAGTTTTTTATTGCCCTTAAAGCATCATCTTTCAGGTTCGCATATTTTTTTACGAATTTGGGCGTGAACCTTTCGAACAGGCCTATGACATCATGAAGAACAAGTACCTGCCCGTCGCAGAACGGGCCTGCTCCTATGCCTATTGTCGGTATTGAAAGTTCCTCTGTTATTTTTTTTGCGAGGTTCATCGGGATCGCTTCGAGCAATACTGAAAAGGCTCCGGCCTCTTCGACAATATGGGCCTCTTCTAATAATTTTCTGGCGGATTCATCGGTCTTGCCCTGAACCTTGTAGCCGCCCATCCTGTGAATGGACTGGGGGGTCAGCCCGATATGAGCCATAACAGGAATGTCTGATCTGGTCATGGCCCTGATGTGATCTGCAACTTCTGCGCCCCCTTCCATTTTGACGGCAGTCATGCCTGCTTCCTTCAGGAATCTTCCCGCATTGTGCACTGCGTCATATACTCCGGTCTGATAAGACATGAAGGGCATGTCACCAATGACCATTGCGTTCTTTACGGCCCTCCTGACCATTTTTGAATGATAGATCATCTCATCCATAGTGACGGGAAGGGTATTGTCATGCCCCTGGACAACCATGCCGAGTGAATCACCCACAAGGATCACGTCTATCCCGGCATCATCTGCAATGTGTGCAAATGGGAAGTCATAGGCCGTAAGCATGGATATCTTTTTGCTTTCTTTTTTTCTTTTAAGAAAATCCTGAATCGTAAATTCTGGCATTCCTTATCCCTTTAGAACTGATTTATTATCTCTACGAGATCCAGGTCAAATGTCAGGTCTTTGCCTGATAAAGGGTGATTGGCATCCATAATAAAACTCTTTTCATTGACACCCATAACAGTTACAATGAACTCTTTTCCGTCGGGCCTGTGCATGCGCACTTTCTGGCCGATCTGAGGTTCGAATTCCGGCGGGGCCATCTCCCTGTTGTACTCGAAAACCTTTTTTTCATTGCGTTCCCCGTATGCCTCTGCAGCAGGCACGGTAATGGTCTTTTTCTCGCCTACTCTCATTCCTGTTACTCCTGATTCAAAGCCCCGTATCATCTCCCCCTTGCCGATCGTGAATTCGAGCGGTTCAGTGCCAACTGATGATTCAACCACATCTCCACCGTCCAGCTTAAGTGTATAATGCACCTTTATCTTGTCTCCATTTTTTGCCTGCATGTGAAACCTCTCTTATATTATTATAACATATCGGCCTTGTCCCATAAGGAATTTCGCAACCACTCAGGCCGTTCAGGCTGCAGACTGTTAACTAACAGTTTATTTAGATTATTAGGCTGTAGTCTGTCAGCTAAACGACTTAACACCTACAGGCTATCTGACTGAGTAGTTATTATCTCTTGAGATGATACGCCTGAAATAAAAAAGGGATATTTTAAATGTCTTCAAAAATAACTTTGCTGAAATAAAAAATATAGCAGCGATTATTGAAACTGAAATGACATCTATTTTTTTGAAATTGAACAACTGGGGATTCAGCAGATGAAGGGTGCTGAACAGGAACATGATAATAACAACCGTCAACAACGCATAGGCGCAGAAGAACATAAGATAAAACATGTAACGAAAAAGCTTCTCAGCCAGGGACCCTGGTTCCGGACCTGATGAACTCATGCGAATATTTTACGAAATAACCGGCATCGGTTACAAATATGAATAAAAACACTTTCCCATTACCTTACCTTTGGGAGTTAATAGTAAGGTCATTGGTAAAGCCGCATCGAACACCCTCCCCAGTGGGATGACTTTTTCATGCAGTCAAGTATTTGCATCAGACCAGAAAACTGATAAAATTATTAAGAAAGATAAACTACTCTGCGAGGAGGTTTTTATGTATCGAATAATATTAAATCTGCTTGTCATGGCATTAATATGCATGTCAACCGGTCAGGTTTCAGCGGGCACGAAAGTTCGGGGAGAAGCTGTTGAATACAAAGACAGCGGTGTGGTTATGAAAGGATACCTGGCATATGATGAAAACATAAAAGGGAAAAGACCTGGGGTGCTTGTCGTTCACGAATGGTGGGGCCATAATGAATATGCGCGCAGGCGCGCCAGAATGCTTGCAGAACTCGGGTATACGGCCCTTGCCGTGGACATGTACGGTGACGGCAAACAGGCGATGCATACTGATGATGCAGGGAAATTTTCCTCAAAGCTTATGAAGAATTTTGATGTTGCCAGGTCGCGCTTTACTGCGGCTATGAACTTTTTGAAACAGCAACCTGACGTGGACCCAGGCCGCATCGCATATTAAAGGCGTTGCAAGCTTCCACGGTGGGCTGACAGCGGTCAAGCCTTCAGGGCAGGGCGATGTAAAGGCAAAAATACTCGTACTTCACGGAGCTGATGACAAATTCGTTACTCCTGAACAGATTAAGGCCTTCAAGGATGAGATGAAGACAGCAGGGGCAGATTTACGGTTTATCTCGTATCCGGGGGTGATGCACAGCTTTACAAACCCCGACGCTGACACCTATGCAAAAAAATTCAACCTGCCGCTGGCATATAACGCAGATGCGGACAGGAAGTCGTGGAATGAACTCAAGAGATTCCTCGTGAAAATATTCAGGGAATAGATGACACAAGCAGGGAAGAAAGTATTATTTAGGCCATCGCTGTAAATCTGATAAATGCAATTAACCACAGAGCACGCAGAGAACACATTAATATTAAAAGAATAGAGATTTGTTATTTAATTTTCTCTTTGCACTCTTTCACTCAGCAACGGCATTGCTGTTACAGAGAAGAATAAATTATGAGAACACAGAGAGTTAAATATTTATAATATCCCTTTGTGTCCTCTGTGTTTCCTAAATGCATTATTTGAGTTAAGCGGGGAAACAAAAAGGGGGTCAGGAAATTCCTGGCCCCCTTCATTCTGCGGCTATTTTGCTTTAAAGCAGTCCGGCCCTTTCCATTATTGCAGGCACCTTATCTTCCATGCCTATCGCCATAATATGCACGCCGTCGCAGATCTTTTCATCTTTCAACTGTTTTATGTGACGTGCCGCAATGTTCAGTCCTGTATCAAGTGCTTTTTCTTTTCCTGCTGCCTTTAGCTCATCTATCAGGTTCTGAGGCACCTTGATCCCGGGAACAAAGTTGTTCATGAAATTTGCCATGCCTGCGCTCTTCAGGACCACAATGCCTGCCATTATCTTCACATCGAACTGTCTTGCTTGTGTCATGAAGGTCTTGAATTTTTCTATATCATAGATAGCCTGCGTCTGGAAGAACTTTGCGCCGGCCTTAACCTTTTTTTCGAATTTTATCAGCTGCGGTTCAATAGGATTTGACTCCGGCGTTACAACAGCGCCCTGAAAATAATCAGTAGATCCTTTTAAATCGTTGCCTGACATGTCTTTTCCATTATTCATTCCGTCGACGATCTTCAGAAGCTGGACAGACTCAACATCATAGACGGGTTTTGCCTGCTTGTGGTCGCCGGCTGATACGTGGTCGCCTGTCATGCAAAGGACGTTCTTGATCCCCAATACATATGCCCCCAAAAGGTCTGCCTGCAGTCCGATCCTGTTCCTGTCACGGCACGTCATCTGGAGTATTGGTTCAAGTCCGTTCTCAAGGGCGAGTTTGCAGACTGCGATCGAAGATATCCTCATGACAGCCGACTGGTTGTCCGTAATATTTGCCGCATCTATCTTGCCGCGCAGAACTTCCATATGGTGAAGCATCTCTTTTATGTCAGTCCCTTTTGGAGGGCCTATTTCAGCAGTAACAGTAAATTTGCCTGAATTAAGTGTATCTTTAAAGCTCATTTTTTCTTTTCCTCCTTTGCTCTGGCGACTAAAGTATGCGGTTTCTGTCCCTTGGACCAGTCTTTGGCAGGAAGAGGTTCCTTCATGTCGCTGAGGCGGTTTATTTTGTTCAGCCGTTCGTAGATGCGCACCCATGCGCATTTGATATCAGGGCTGACCTCGCAGTTGCCGTCATTGGTACCGCCGCATGGTCCGTTCAAAAGCCCTTTAGGGCAGTTTGTAACAGGACATATGCCGCCGGTCATATCGATGATACATTCGCCGCAGAGCGAGCATCTCTCGTCGAACATCTGAAACCGTGTCATGTTCCCGAGGAATAATGAATCGTTGCTCGGATATACGGGTTTGTCCGGAAATATCTCGACTGCAGATTGCGTGCCTGCGCCGCATGACATTACTATGATGGCATCTGCAGCGTCACAGGCTTCTTTATCTTTTTTCAGCTCGATTTTCGTGCCGAGCGTCTGACAGCCGGTCTTGGGAACAACTTTCCCGGTAACTTTTTTACCCTCAGCCTCTAACAATTCTGCCAATTCATTCAACGCCTCTTCATTGCCCGTACCGCAGAGCGAGGCGCACTCTGAACAGCCGATAAGAAAAAAGCTGTTATACTTCCTGATCTTCTCAAGCAATTCCTTACGGTCTTTCTTTGTTGTTATTATCATGTTTATCTCCTTAATATCGTAATGAGTAATCTGTAATGTGTGATGAGATCTAAAGTCGTTTCTCGTTACGCATTACTCATGACGAGTTACGATTTTATTCCCGCATGCATCTTTGCGGACTTGACTGTGTTCTTCATAAGCATGGTGATGGTCATCGGCCCGACTCCTCCGGGAACAGGAGTGATCGCACCCGCTATCTCTTTGGCAGCATCAAAGTCGACATCGCCTTTTAAAATGGGCACCATCTTGCCGGTCTTTTCGCTTTTCTTTTCGCCGACACGGTTGACCCCTACATCGATAACGCAGGCTCCCGGCTTGATCCATTCAGGCTTTACAAGACCCGGGACTCCCGCGGCCACGATGAGTATATCTGCCCTTTTGCAGTGGGCTTCAAGATTCTTTGTGCCTGTGTGCACTATCGTTACTGTGGCATTAGCGCCTTTGCCTTTCTGAAGCATGATGTTTGCGATAGGTTTGCCTACAATATTTGAGCGGCCTACGACCACGACCTCAGAGCCTGATGTCTCAAAGCCGGAACGTACAATAAGTTCCTGAATTCCAGCCGGCGTGCATGGAAGAAATTTTGCCTCAGGCCCGCCTATCATGAGACGCCCCACGTTAACAGGGTGAAAACCGTCCACGTCCTTGTCCGGGTCTATGGCATTGAGTACCTTTTTTTCATCAATGTGTTTTGGCAGCGGAAGCTGAACAAGTATGCCGTGGATCTTCGGGTCCTTATTATATTTGTCAATGAGCTGCAGCAGGCCGACTTCAGAGAGATCCTCCGGCTGATCGTCCTGGGTCGAATTGAAACCAAGCTCATGTGCGGTCTTCTGCTTGCCTGTAACATAGCTGACCGATGCCGGATTTTTGCCGACCAGAATTGTAACAAGACCGGGTACAAGCCCGTGTTTCTCCTTTAACTCCGAGACTTCTTTTTTTAGCTCTTCTCTTATTTGCGCGGCGATCTCTGTGCCGCTGATGATCTTTGCTGACATATTTCCTCCTTTAATTTGAAAAAATTACCACAGAGAACACAGAGTTTATAAATTTTAATTTGGAAGTTTCAAACAATAAATTATAAATTGCAATTTCTAATTTACAATTTAAAATATTTCGAACCTCTGTGCACTCTGTGGTTTCAGTTTAATCAGTCCCTTTTCTTAATAAGTTCAAGCAACTCCATCCGAGTAGATTCTTTTGTGCGGAAAATTCCTCTGACAGCAGATGTGATCGTTCTCGCATTTGGTTTCTTTATCCCTCTCATTGAGAGGCAGAGATGTTCCGCATCTATGATGACCATCGCGCCCCTGGGTTTTAATTTGTCCATTATCATATCTGCAAGCTGGGTTGTAAGGCGTTCCTGGACCTGCGGCCTTTTTGCGAACATCTCAACGGCCTTTGCAAGCTCGCTTAAGCCTACGATCTTTCCGCCTGACGGTATATATGCAACATGAGCTTTCCCGATAAAGGGCAGCAGATGATGTTCACAAACCGAGTAGAACGGAATGTCCTTGAGCAGAACCATCTCATCATGACTTTCGCCTTCTATAGGTTTTAATAATTCTTCTGCAGGCGTTTCAAGACCTGCAAATATTTCTTCGTATAAACGTGCTATACGCTGGGGCGTGTCTTTAAGCCCGGCCCTTTCAGGGTCTTCGCCTATCCCCTCAAGAATCAACCTGATACCTTTTTCGATTTTCTTCTTATTCATAGATATTTTATTTATTAGGGTCCAAGGGTTCGAGGTTTCCAGGGTTCAAGGGGAAGAATGAAATAATATATAACATGATTGGTATCTCACTTTGACCCTCGACCCCTCGACCCCTCGACCCCTTTTTCTGTTTTACAATCAATCACCCTTTTTTCCGTAATTATCTTGTCAACCCGTACGTCATGAACATCTTCAGGTACCTTTGGTATCATCTGTTCCTCAAATGCCAGGGCTACTGTTGTATAATGCTTCATGGAATTTGAAGTACGCAGCGATTTTTTGCTGAGGAGTTTATCATAAAAACCATGCCCGTATCCAAGACGATTCCCTTTTTCATCAAATCCTGCGCCTGGGATTATCACAAGGTCTATGTCTCTTAAAGTTATTTTTCTGTTTATTCTAACCGAAGGCTCCAGAATCCCCATGTAGCCTGATTCCAGCTCTGAAAGATCATTTATCCTGTAAAGGCGCAATTCTTTTTTCTCGTTTTCAACAACAGGCAGAGCTATTTTTTTATTCATATCCAGGGCCTCTTTAATAATTTGCATGGTGGTCACCTCGCTCCTGAACGATGCATAGAATAATATGGTCCCGGCTTTTCTGAACTCTGTCAGCGCAAAGAGCGTCTTTGATATGGCCTTTTCTTTATTACTCTTTTCTACGGCCTTAATATTGTCCCGTTTTTTTAAAAGAACCGCCCTGATACCTCTTTTCAAACGAGTTTCTCCAGCGATTGCTTAATTTTCAGGACCTCTTCAATGGTCTGCAAGGATGCCTTGTGAGAAGGTAATCCCTGGATATCTGTTTCCATTATATTATTGTTAAAGCTTATCGCGCCAAGGAATTCGATGCCGCTCAATGCGTTTTTTATAAAGGAGATATCTCCGTCGTTCCTGACCTTGTTTGCGATCACAAAGACCTTTTTAACGCCGAGGTCCTTTGCAATTAAAAGTCTTCTGAGAAGAGCACTCTCAGGGCAGTAACAGCCTGAGGCCGCAACCTTGCACTTGCCCATTACGAGCAGTGTGACCCCGTTGATCTTATAACCAAAGCCCTCCGGGATGTCGTCAACTTTAGGATTGATCTTAAAGATCCCTCCGGTCGTGCCGGGTTTTGCCCCGGTCCTCTCTTCAATTAATTCTGCCATCTCAGCTATGGCCTTCAGTTTTTCTGTTTCATCTTTAGGAACCCCTAATGCCTGGGCCAGATTTGCATCAGGGTCTGCGTCAACGGCAATTACTTTTTTGCCTTCATTGGCAAATAAATGGCTTAATATGGCCGAAAGGGTGGTCTTTCCCACGCCGCCTTTTCCTGTGATCGCTATTTTCATATGAATAAAAAGGATTCAAGAACTCAAGGGGTCAAATGAATAATGACCACTTGAACCCTAAATTGGTTTAGGGCAATTTAAAGGTTCAAAATACTACCATTTAGAGGGAAAAATTGTCAAAATTTTCTGTCAATAAAAAGCTTGACAATACAGGGGGGTTAGCCAATAATGAAATCGTACTATCAACAGAGTATTCCGGTGTGTAAATTAGAAGAGGTTAAAATGGAGCCTGGTAAAAATAGACGAAAGCCTCGAATACTTGGAATTGTGCTAATAATGAGCGCCCTTATACTGTCTTTTATTTTTAGAACATACTTGTTATGGGTTGCATCTTATAATGGATATTCAAAATTCGCACATTTTCTTATTCTGCTGAAGGTTGATACTAATACGCGAGATAAATTAAGCTCAACACCTTTAATGGCTGCTTCATTCGAAGGGCACAATGAAATCATTAATTTATTAATTGATGCTGGTGCCAATGTCAACGTTCAAGATATGTGGGGAAATACTCCATTAACTGATGCCATGAAAGGTAAACATTTTGATTCCCTAAGAACACTCATTCGAAGAGGCGCAGATGTGAACGCTTCATCAAGGTATGGGTTTTCACCCTTGATGGTGGCTGTCGCTTTAAAATGCCGAGATTGTGCCGAATTACTCATCGAAAACAAAGCGAATATTAATGCAAGAATGATTGAAGGGAGTACAGCATTGATGAACGCAGCACGTGAAGGCAATATAGAGATCGTGAAGTTATTGCTTCAAGCCGGTGCGGAAATCGATGCAACGGATTCTAATGGATACACTGCCTTAACATTTGCGCAGACTTTCCATTATACTGAAGTTGTTCAGTTGCTAATAGAAAAAGGAGCAAATGTTGCCTATAAAGACATCTTTAAATTTGAAGATTTTGATGATGAGAGTGAAGATGGCAATGAGTAGATATTGCAAGCGACGGCATCAAACTTAGCAGTCACATACCGCAAACTCACATCTTTAGGCTAAAGACCAAGCGATGTTATATTTGTTATAATTAAGAACGAAACAATGAAAGGCGGTGGGAACAATGGATTTACTCAAAGAAGCAACTGTTAAAACAATAAATCGTCTTCCTGACGGATGTTCTGTCGAAGATATAATGTATGAAATCAATTTTATTGCGCAGGTACTTGAGGGTCTAAAAGACGCTGATGATGGGAAATTATTAACGACAGAAGAACTCCTTGCAAGAGTTGAGCAATGGGGAAAATAAAATGGTCTGAAAAGGCAAGCAGCCATTTGCTGGCAATTCATGATTTCATCGCAAAAGATTCGAAAACATACGCTGTCCGGTTCATCAAATCCCTCATCAAGGCAACATCAAAACTTGAAACAATCCCTAGTTGCGGACGTATCGTTCCAGAGTTCGAAGTTTATGGGTTAAGAGAAGTCATTTATCAGAATTACAGAATCGTTTATAGAATCAAGGACGCCAATGAACGCGTTGAAATACTTGCGGTAATTCATTGTTCACGTGATTTCAAAACAACATTTTCTCAGGAATGGGAATTGAAATAACGGCGTTAACCACTAAAAGCGGACATACCGGGGTTTGGAGCAGAGCCCCATACGTTCTTCTCTCTACTTTATCCCGGCCATCAAAGCCTTGCGCATAACGTCAACAGGAGGTTTTACTCCTGTCCAAAGTTCAAACGCAAGCACACCTTGCCATAAAAGCATTCCTGAGCCGTTAATGGTCTTAGCCCCTTTTGTCTTCGCCTCCTGGAGAAATTTGGTGTTCCTGTATATAATGTCGCATATGACCATGTCAGGAGCAACCTGTCAATATCGAATAAAGATAATTTACCGGCCTTTTCACTTAGATAATAGCTTACTGCCCTTGATGCGCCTCCGGCCCCGATTATCAGGATATCCTTGCCTTCTGAGGATACATCCTGCTCTGATAAAGAGCTCATAAAGCCTTTTCCGTCTGTGTTGTATCCTTTTAATTTACCCTTTACATTCACTACCGTATTCACGGCACCTATGAAATGGGCCTCTTTATCGATATGGTCCAGCAAGGGGATCACATTTTCTTTATGAGGCACGGTAGTATTAACACCTACAATATGCAGGGCCTTTACAGCCTTTACAGCATCAGACAGATCAGCAGGGGAGACCTTAAAGGCAACATAGCGCATATCAAGACCGAGCGCCTCGAATGCAGCATTATGCATTGCAGGAGAAAGCGTATGCTCAGTTACCCCCTTTAGAAGGCCTTCCGGCGTTGATTCTATTATTTTTGCTTTTATGCCAAGGTTTTCTTCCATATCTTTTAACGTTACATTGTCAAGGAACATATCCCGTCCTTCTCTGAGCATAACATCCGGTATCAGCAGGCAGTCTGCTTTTGTCCTGCCCATTATTGTTTTAAGAATATCTTTCCCCGTGATCAGGCCCGCTACGGTAACAGACGGTCCAAGGAATTTATTCTCAATTTTATAGGCCTCTAAAGACAGCCCTTCTATTGAACTCAGTTTCAGCAGGAAGTCTTCAAGATAAGGCATGAATGATAATCCTGTAAAGGTAACTGCTTTTCGGGGTTCTATCTTTTTGGGAAGTTTTAATTTTTTTGCGGCGTGCATAAACTGCGGCACCATCCCTACCCCATTTTCTATCTGAGGGAAGTCCCCGTATTCGCTGATCGGCGGGAAAGGGCTTTCTGCCTTGATATAAAGCTCATCAGAAGGATGCACCAGAACATCGCCGTTCCTGTTCTTAAACCTTTTCCTGAACTGTCTGATATCATCAATGGCTCTCACGGCATCGGCTTTTTCTACCGTTCTGATATTGGACTTCCTGTGTTTAGTGAGACCTACAGGCACAACTGCTACAGATGCAACATAAGGATAAAACTTATGAAGGTCCTTTATGGTTTTTGCAAGTTCTTCTCCGTCATTTAAACCAGGGCATAACACTATCTGGGCGTGTATCCTTATTTTATGTTTTGTGAAGTAGTGTATCTCCTGAAGTATGTCCGGGGCCTTGGGGTTCCCGATCATCCGTCTTCTCAGTTCATTGTTTGTCGTATGGACCGATACATAAAGAGGGCCGAGTTTTTGTTCAGTTATGCGTTTTCTGTCTGCATCAGAAAGATTCGTGAGGGTTATATAATTTCCATATAAAAAGGACATTCTGTAATCTTCATCTTTCAGATATAGCGGTTTTCTCATGCCTTTCGGAAGCTGGTCGACAAAACAGAATACACATTTGTTCCTGCATGACTTTGTTATAAATGCCTTTAACTCAACGCCGATATCTGCTTTTTCAGATCTCCTGATCTTGCAGGAATATGATTTATTGGCGCGGCGGATCTTAAGGTCAATTATGTCTTTTTTTGATGAGTAATACATGAAGTCAATGGCATCCTGCACAGGATGTCCGTTGACCTCGGAAAGTACATCTCCCTTCTGAATGCCAAGTTCATGCGCTACACTGCCTTCTGTAACTTGAATGATTATTGGGTTCATTAGTTTTTTAAAAAAATATAAAATAATATATTAACTATTTTAGGATGACCGTATTTCGTGCTCCGTACACCGTCACTTTGCTCTTTTCAAGAAGTACAATGTACTATGTGCGATTCTGGCAGTCTATGCGTTTTCCGAATGAGCGATCTTCAGACCTTCATAAATATACAATATCCCCGACAGTGCCGTTACGATTGCAACTGTCACAGGGAAGATCTCAGGGATCAAAAATCCGTCTTTTGTGTTAATAGACACAAGAACAATACCGATTAATAGAATTTGAAAGAAATTGGCTGCCTTCCCTAAAATAGTGGGTTCGACATTTGTATTATGTTTAACGAAATACAGTATCAGCCAGCCTGTAACAATTATCAGGTCCTTGCTAATTACAGTGATGGTCAGCCATTTAGGTATCCAGCCATAAACGCTCATTATAACGAATGAGGTTATCATTAAGAACTTGTCTGCAACAGGGTCCATAATGCTGCCAAAGGCCGTCATCTGCTTTTTCTTTCGAGCGATCATCCCGTCCAGTACATCAGTCGCTGAAGCAGCAAAGAAAAGAATCATAGAAAATAAATATTCTCCATATATCAGGGTAGTGGCAAAAAAGGGCAAAAGCAATATCCGTGATATGGTCAAAATATTTGGGAGATTGCCGACTTTCAAGGGAATTACCTCTTTATGGTATGAAAAAAAATAAATATATGATCCATTGGAGATCAAGCCCCTCTATCTGCAGTCAGAGGGGCTTGATTCCGTTATTTATTAAAATAAACCCTTAACCTTGCCTGTGTTGACATCAACATCAACGCGGCGATACGCAGGGTCTGAGGCTGTGCCCGGCATCAGCTTTATCGCGCCTGCAACAGGTACCACAAATCCCGCCCCTTTATATGTAAGGGTCTCAGGGTCATCTTCCATTCGCTTTGCCTTCGCCAGTGCGTCAGGAGTATATTCAACGCCGTCTGCGCCATAGACTTCTTTGGCGATCAATTCAATACGCTGCCTTAATGGCGTTGAAAGTTCATAAAGCAATTTAAAGTTGTTCGGCTCATTGCATGCGTCAACGACTGCGTCTGCAAGTTCAAGAGCGCCTTCGCCGCCGTACTGCCAATGCTTGGAAAGCGCTACCCTTGCGCCTGCGGCCTCAGCGATCCTTCTGACTGCCTTGATCTCATTATCTGTATCGGTATAAAAGGCATTGATGCAGACAACAGGGTTAATGCCTGCTTTCTTTATCACTTTCAGAAGATGAATGAGGTTGTCACAGCCTTTTTCTACCCATCCAACATTTTCACCCTTATATTCTTCAGGGATTGGTTTTCCGGGCACTGGTATCGGCGCTCCGCCGTGGCATTTAAGCGCCCTGATAGTGGCGACAAGGACCGCTGCATTTGGTTTAAGTCCTGAGAACCGGCATTTAAGGTTCCAGAATTTTTCAAATCCTATATCTGCTGCGAAGCCAGACTCGGTAACATTATAATCGCCGAGCTTAAGTCCAACCCTGTCTGCAATGATGGAGGACTGTCCGATCGCTATGTTGGCAAAGGGCCCCGCATGTACCAGCACAGGTTGTCCCTCAATTGTCTGCATCAGGTTAGGATTCAATGCCTCAACCATCCATGCGGTCATAGCTCCGGCAACATTAAGGTCTTCAGTTGTAACGGGTTTTCCGCTCTTGTCATAAGCGACAACGATGCGGCCCATTCTCTCTCTCATGTCCTTCAGGTCTTTCGCAACGGCCAGTATGGCCATGACTTCTGACGAAACCGCTATCGCAAAGCCTGAATTCATCATGAAGCCGTCGTTCTTTCCGCCGAGTCCAATTGTTATTTCCCTCAGCGCCTGGGCGCAGAAATCCATTATCCATTTCATCTCAACATTGCGGGGATCAATGTTGAGTCTCTTTAATTTACGTTTTGCAAGCTGGTCGTCATTGTAATTGAATTCGTGCTGTATGCGTGATGTGAGGGCCACCATTGCAAGGTTATGCGCGTTCATTATCGCATTGATATCGCCGGTCAGTCCCAGGGAAAACGGTGTCAATGGAATGCACTGAGATAATCCTCCGCCTGCGGCAGAACCTTTGATATTCATTGTAGGTCCGCCGGAAGGCTGGCGGATCGCGGCTATAACATTCTTTTTGCGCTTGCCGAGTCCCTGTGTCAATCCCATAGTGGTAGTGGACTTGCCTTCACCAAGAGGCGTCGGTGTTATCGCGGTAACGTCTACATATTTCCCATCAGGCCTGTTGGCAAGGCGCTTCAATATCTTATTGAAATCAAGCTTTGCCACATAGTGGCCATGTGGAAGAAGTTCTTCTTTTTGAAGTCCAAGCTCCTCTCCCAATTGATAAACAGTTTTCATGCTGGGTTCGGCAGCTTCAGCGATTTCCCAGTCTGCGTGCTTAGTTGGATCAAGCGGCATTTTAACATCCTCCTTTTAAAAT
>JACQXH010000145.1 GCA_016208845.1 Nitrospirota bacterium
CATAAATAGTTTCCCACATCTCGCTCGATAAAAAATTATTGGGAAGACATACATTCGCCGCACGGTTTCCAACCCAATCCCTAAACGATAAACACATTCTGTCCCATTGGGAATCACATATGTGGTCTTTGATGATGATAAATCGACACCCGACCCTGACACATTCCTGGAGTAGAATTATTGGATTATTTGCATGATGTAATACATCTATGAGCAATACGAAATCATAAGTCTTATTGCCGAAAGGCAAGATTTTACCATCAAATGTTGTTATGTTTATTTGAACTTCTTTTCTTAAAAGAACTTCTACCCCGTCCATATTGATATTATCCCTTTTACTCTGCAATTCAGCAGCAAGTTCGCCTCCCCCGCAACCGACATCTAACCCCCTTAAACGAATATTAGCCGGAATTAATCGCGATATGTGTTTCCCCAACACTCTGATTCTTTTTTTGAAAATAAATAAAGAGTGCAGTGGTTTGATAATTTTGGCTAAAATTAATCCAGGCTGGGGCATGTTATTGGAGAATTTTACAAACCTGTGTCAATTGTTTTATTTCAGCCTCCGGGAACTCTGCTGTAATGTTCGTCGACCTTTTTCCTGAGCTTATTTATCTCATTTTCCTGGATTGCCAGCTCTTGTGCCAATAAATGATTTTGCCTCTTTAATTTCGTCAAGTCTATTGAATAGTGCAGAATTATCATAAGAATGATAAGAATTACTACAACAAATAATACAGTGGGTGGATAATTAAACCCGCTTAAGTATGCCATTTTATCAATCAAGGGACTAAGTAAAGGCAAAGTAATTATTATGATGGCAATCAAAAACCATAAAATAGTGTATTTCTCGTCGAGTTTCTTTTTCTTTAACTGTCTGAATATAAACAGCGCAAATACTATCGCAATAGCAATAAGAAATATTTCCGCCTTTATATTCAGTCCCAAATGTTCAGTTCTAATATTCAACCTCCTTTTGTAACCTTTTATTCATTCTATAGGTCAATGCAACCAACAGGAGCGACAAAACCATTTTATATATGTAATAAGTTATCTTAAGCTTGGAGGAGTGCATCGAAAGACCTTTTTCTCTTGCGTGAATAGTAACAGGCACCTCAGAAACCCTGAAACCAACAAGTAACAATTTTGCGATAACATCGGAATCAGGGTAATCAGAAGGGTAATTTTCATTTAACAGGAACATCACTGCTTTCCTGTTCAGAAGTTGAAACCCGGATGTTACATCCTGAATGTCCTGTTTAGTCATTATCTTAACAATATTTCTGAAAAATACCATGCCTAACTTTCTGATTTTAGGGATAGTATAATTCACATCTCCCCTGAATCTCGAACCAATAATAACATCAAATTTGTCTGAATCCATCGCGTCTGCCATGGATCGGATATATTTCGGATCATGCTGACCGTCCGCATCCATTAAAACAACCCTTGAATATCCATTTTTAATGGCGTAACGGAACCCGGTCTCAACCGCGGCGCCGTAACCTAAATTACAGGGCAGATTTAAAATATCGATACCACTTTTTAAAACTTCAGAAGCTGTGTTATCTCTCGATCCGTCATTTACTACAACGATATCAAAACCTAAATTCTGCGAAATAATATTATCCAATGTATGACGGATCGATTCTTCCTCATTAAAGGCAGGCATGACTATAATTGTTTTCCGGGGGTCGTTATTTAATCCTGATTTATCATCATTCATATAACTGTATATATTATGCTATTCTAAATTAGTTTAATCAATAATGCTTTTTAAACCTGTAAGGACAATGTATTGAAACTTTTCGCTTTTACAATTGATCTTGAAGCTGACTATGGAGGGGTAGTAAATCAATATGAAATCTTTAAAGACCCTGAAAAGATAGAGGAAGTCCTGTCGACCCTGCACTCAATCGATGTGAAAATTACTGTTTTTACTGTCGGCGAAATATTCGAATTATTCCCCGGCATTATCAAGATATTCGAGAAGTATGATTGTGAGTTTGAAGTCCATAGCTATTCTCACAACTTAAACTGCCCTGACTCGGAAATTGAAATTGAAAAGTCCAGAGGCGCTTATTTTAATTACTTCAATAGATATCCTGCCGGTTATCGGGCGCCGCAGGGCAGAATTTCTTTTCAGGGGATCAAGCTCCTCGAAAAACATGGGTTTTTATACGACTCAAGCATATTCCCGTCTTATTTCCCAAACCCTTTCCGGTATCTTTTCCATAATAAACAAATACATTTCCATAGTGATTTCAAAATATTGGAAATACCGCTTACATCGGTATCACCTTTCAGGTTAACGCTCTCTATATCCTATATAAAATTGCTCGGCATCCGTCTTTTTAAAAAACCGGCTTTACCCGAAGTTATTTGTTTCGATTCACATCTGCATGATTTTATTCATAATGAAAAATCATTTGGTCAGCTCCCTCTCTTCTGGAAAATGATTTACAGCCGCAATAAATTCATGGGAATGAATTACTGCAAGACATTCCTGGAGCAAGTCAAGCGGGAAGGATACAGGTTTTGCTACATGTCGGAAATATATAATTTGCATATGCGGTCTGGCGTTATTAAGACTGATAAAGGAGAACAAGATTGAAAATCTTAGGCTTGTTAGGCTTTGGATACAACCCGGCTGCCGCCCTTGTAATTGATGGTCAACTCTCAGGATTTGTTGAAGAAGAGCGCATCATCAATTTTAAGGGAGCGCATTTCATGTTTCCGGGCCATGCTGCAAGATGGTGCCTGGAAAAAGCAAAACTTACCCTGGATGATATTGACTATATTGCATGGGGTTGGGACAATCCGGCATATCGGATAAAGATGCCCTTGTTTTTTGCCTCGCAATTTATGAAACATGGATTTTTAAGGAAGAACGAGGGAAGCATTCAGGAAGTGCTATCTTCGGAAATTATTGATCATTTGCCCGGAACGGTTACGAACAAGATACGGGACGGTTTGAGACGGGTAGGCTTAAAAGGAAATATCCCCAGGATAGAGTTTATAGGGCACCACGAAGCGCATGTTGCATCCACATATCTGCTTTCCGGTTTCAGCGAGTCGGCAATTATTGTCATTGACGGGTCAGGAGAGAATGTTTGCACGAGTATATGGCATGCAAAGGACGGCAAATGGACATTGAGGAAGACGTTGGATATTCCTGATTCGCTCGGCTGGTTTTACGCAGGCATGACTGATTATCTCGGGTTTATTCCTTATCGCGATGAGGGGAAAGTAATGGGGCTTGCCCCTTACGGAAAGAAGGTTCCGGAGCTTGAAGAGAAAATAGCTAAGGTGATCAAAATTACCTCTGATAGTTATAAATTGGATCCATCATATTTTTTACTTGGCACACATGATGCCGGAAAGCATTTTTCTGATAAGCTGGTTAAACTCCTGGGCCCGCCGAGGTATTATGGCGAACCCATAAACGACACAATTAAAGATATAGCTTATGTTGTGCAGGATACGCTTGAAAAAGCTGTTTTAAACATAGTTAAAACCGCGACAGACAACGGCAGGATCAGGAATTTATGTGTTGCCGGAGGGGTTGGATTGAATTGTAAAATGAACGGAGTGATCAGACAGTCCCCGTATGTCGACAAAATATTTGTTCAGCCCGCGTCAAGCGACGCCGGAGCTGCTCTGGGCGCGGCTATTTTCCTGTCTGATAAACTCGGGGAATGGAGGCCATTCAGATTAAAGAATGTTTATTATGGCCCTTCAGCCACCGATGAAGAAGTAAGAAAAGAGCTCGACATTGCCGGAGCAAGATACTCAAAGCCGGACAATATGCCGCACCGGATCGCAAAAGCGCTGAGTGAAGGCAGGATAATAGCTCATTTTGACGGCGCAATGGAATTCGGTGCACGGGCGCTGGGACATAGGTC
The DNA here is from genome assembly GCA_016208845.1 of Nitrospirota bacterium. Taxonomy (GTDB): domain Bacteria; phylum Nitrospirota; class Thermodesulfovibrionia; order UBA6902; family BMS3Bbin08; genus JACQXH01. Next base: position 3,906 of record JACQXH010000145.1, read on the forward strand.
CATTTTGGCCAACCCCTGCGATCCTGCAATGAAAGATAAGGTTAATCTGCGTGTTAAATTCCGCGAACCGTGGCGTCCATTTTGTCCTTCAATGACTTCAGAATCCATGCACGATTATCTGGAAGATGCTCATGACGCTGAGTTCATGATCGTTGCCTATATGGCTAAAAAGGGGATCAGTAACGTGATTCCTGCGGTTGTCCATGTCGATAACAGCGTACGGCCTCAGACAGTTGAGAGGAACGAAAACCCAAGGTACTGGGAAATACTAAATGAACTTAAATCCCTGACAGGTCATCCGGTTGCATTAAATACTTCATTTAATTTAAGAGGCCAGCCGATGATCACACACCCCAGGGATGCCATCGCCTGCTTTTTTGTAAATGGGCTTGATGTACTTGTGCTTAATGATTACTGGATCGAAAAACAGAACAAAATAAGGTTTTAACTCTGGTAAAAAGACAAGTTCAGGAAAGATGAAGACCTAAATTATAGTTTTTTTTATGAGTAGCTCAAGGGGAATCTCAGGATAACCAAGCGTCTTTAAATCTGATTCTATTTTTCTTGAACCGGTTTGCCTCAACCCTTTTAAATTATTAGTAGTGATCCCCAGTTTCAATATTTTCAACTTTTCAATCAGGTTTAATGTAGTAAATACCAAAAAATAGGGGACAGGGATAAATATGCGAAAGAGATTATTTTGACTTTGTATTTCCCTGAGAATATCAACAAAATAAACCGGAGACTCCTGCTGAAGATACCATATCTTTCCTCTTGCTATTTTGTTATTGTTCATCACGGCATCTCTGACAATTTCGCACATCACGTCAACATCTGTCAGATACGTCAGGGTCTTTCCACCGTCAATCAAAGGGACAATAACGTGTTCTTTCACTGACGAGACTATACTGCTGAATATGCCGCCGTTCCCGATCACCAGCCCCAGCCTTAACACTATATGATCATGCGCCAAAAACCATTTCTCAGTCTCATATTTCTTTTGCCCATAAGGCGCGGCCGCATCTTTATCAGCAGAAATAGAACTCATAAATATTTGCAGCCCGACATTATTCCTCTCAGCCTGTTCTGCCCATATGCGTGTCCCTTCAGCATTCATTATATTGTCTATATTGTGCTTATCATAAGCGCAGTGGACAACAACATCTATTTTATGCCTCGCATAAACATCTTTTAACTGTTCTCCCAATACTCCCTGAAAGACCTCATTATAATTTGGAATTGGCTTATGCGTGCGTGAAACCCCCACTATAAAATATCCGGATTCACTTAAAAGCCTGGAAATACTTCTTGCTATAAAACCATTTGCGCCGGTTATCAATACATTCTTCATCCGCAAATACCTTCCATTATCATCCATACACCGTCGTTATGTGATTGCTTCATTGTTTTGTTATTTTCCCTGAAATATTGTCAGCTATTCTCATCGCATTTGCCATTAAGGTAAAAGATATGTTTTTAGCAGGTATATATGAAAACAGGGAGCCATCCACGATGTGTACTCCCGGTTCCTGATAGAGTTCGCCCATTTTATCGCATTGATAAACCTGTTTTGGATCTTCTACCATCGGTAACGTGCCTGCATAATGAATAGAATGCCCCGGGGGAGCATATTTCACGAATAAAGAATGGGTTAAAACGCCTATGCTGAGAAAAGCATAAATCACCTTTCGAACAGCCCGGTAATCAATTTTATGAGGAAGGCTGAATATTTCCAATTCCCCATTAGCCTTTAACATCAGATCACCTGAATTCCCCGGGCTTGACGGAAAATAAAGAAGAAGCAACAGGGCTGCCGGCAAAAAGTTCCTGATCAAGGACAGATTGTCTCTTGCCGAAAGCGGTAACATCTCATGAAAAACGCTTCTTGCAGGGAAATTCAGTTCGAGGATGCTTCCCTTCAACCTCAAATTTAATTTGCGCAATTCACATACCATGGCCAAATTTTCAAATCCAAGGGCATCTTTTTCAAATTTACTGCCAATAAGCGAAGGAAAGATCAGAGGGATCTGGACAAGCGGATTATCAAATAAGGGCAATCTTGTTTTGAAATCTCTTTTTGAATTCAGTACAATCCTGGAACTGTTTATGGTCCCCGCCGCCAGGACCAGTTTTTTACATTTGAAAGAGATCTCTGACCCATTATCAAGATCTTCAGCATGCACTGTCAAATGCTTATCTGATCTTGACCATGATTTAACCAATACAGATTTGCGGTAGATAACTTTATTTTCCCTGATGAGCCTTTTAAGTGTAATGGCCGGGGTATATACATGAGGCAGATTGGGGAACCATGACTCCAAATCATTATACTCACAGCTTGAACGATCATGATAATTTTCACTAAGTACGCACAACCTTGACCTTCCAATGTATATCCCATTGGCATTAAGCTTGTCCTTTCTCTTTTTATATTTTAAATATAATTTCTCTGATTTCCCTGATAACCTCAACGGTTTTAACAAGTACTTCGTTGAGCCCCAAAAAGGGGTCAAATCATCATCATCTCCTGATATGCCGATTTCTCTGGTCAGCGTATCATAGTAAGGCAAGAGCTCAGAGGATTCGAGCGGAATATTTACCAGTTCATTGTCCAGGCACCTGTAAAGACCAGCTCCCCAGGCATTTGCCAGGCCACCCATTGCAAAGCTTTGTACTGTATCAAAACCCTTTTCATCGACCGGTGATAGTTCCCTCATGTTCTTTATCACAAATTGCATAAATGGAGAAAGAAGTTTTGGTGAAAAGGTATTTTGCTTAATTATATTATTAAGCCCTTCATAATTTTCACCGATCATTAAATTGAAGGAATCATGAGATTTCCGGTATTCATAGAAATTACAGTTCAACGGGTCATTGTTTCGAGCCTCATAACCAACATCCAATATCAGAGGAATTATGCCGTTTTCCGTGAAACTTAATGCCGAGGCAACCCCTGTCGGACCTGAGCCTGTAATAATGACATCATAAATCATGGCCTGCATACCAATAAAAGAATAATCCCTTTTATTAACTTGAAGGATGTGCGAACCAGCGACGCCATTAATAACAAATAACCCTCCAACATGTTATCCTTTTCCTTGATATATTCAGGATAATTCTCCGGCAATGTTTCAGACAGGTAAAGGATAATCCTGAACTTTAGTGTCAGAATGGGAATCTTATTGAAGCATCTTGCCGCAAGCTCTAAAGACTCCAGGTCATGAACGTTTAATATGCATTCGTTATATTTTGTAATTTCGTTAACGGTGAATTGAGATTCTATCCTTTTTGAAAGAAATTCGAAATGCTTTTGAATTGATTCAGGGATCTTCGCACTGAAAATCGCCTCATAAATTCTTTCTGCTTCACTCTTTATCATATATTCTTATAATCACAAAGGCGTATTCCCCCGGAGCTTCTGCTTATATTCATCGGTCCTTCATCTCTGTTTCTGATGCGTCCTCGCTTAAATCATAGAGATAAACCGCAGATACACCGGGATTTCCAAAGGTATCAAGCCGTTTGCCGATGGAATTTTTAAAATATCAACGCTTGACTGATCGATCGGTGCCCCGGCATCATAATATTTAAAGACTTCCTGCTTTCTCCATGTTCTATACCAGCCCCTGTGAGCTTTTGCGATAATATAATCAGATTCATCAAAGACGTACGGATTTGGATGATATTTTGCATAGTATTCAAATGCATATTGCGCATAATAGTGGACATATATTAGATCGCCTTTCTGCCAGTGATCTTTAATATAGGCCATGACCGGTCTTACTTCCTCAATGGAAACCGGGACCTTTGCACGATAAACAGCCCATGATAATGGATAAACAAATAATATCCCCATGAGAACCAGTCCGGGCAGAACAGACTTAACGCTTATTTTCTCTCTTATATACTCAATCCCCTCTGCCATGAAAAGCAGCATGAACGGGATAAAGAACACAGTAAATCTTCCTTTGAAAGGATATTTATGCAAGGCCGCAGCCAATAAAGAAAAGAGAGCCGGTGAGATGAGAATAAGGAAATTTTTCCTGTTGCCGGAAAAAATTGAAACACAACCGATAAGAAAAGCCATTGCCGCGATACCGGGAAAAGTTAATCCTAAACCCTGCGGATTAGTGAAAATATCGAAAAAAAAATCTATTATCCACTTAAGGTCATGCATAGACGCAGGCGGAAAAGGAACAAAAGCGCGTTCATTCATCAGGACATCCTCTACGCTCATGGCAAAATTTGATTGTATATTAACAATGTATGCAAGGTAGAAGGCTGTAAAGCTCAGGACCCAAATCGCATAAACAGCCGAAAGACCCCAAAGTCTTGTCCATTCTTTTCTATTAACGCTGAACACCGCAAGGCTTAATCCCGCACCTGCGAGAACGAACAACGAGGGATAGGAAAACCAGATTATTACCGATCCTAAAACTCCAAAGAGAACAGAACGCAGTAAATTCAATTTTTTCGACTCAATATATATTGAAAAAAATAATAATAAGAGGGCAAAGTTTAAATCGCTTGAATATGGTTTAAGTTCCGAAGAATAGTAAATTAGAGTGTCTAATATTGCAAAAAGGCCAAGGGAGATTAAAAAAGCATTGGGCCTCAGATAGTGTTTTGCGACCTTGTGAAATAAAAAAAGCGAGGCAATGCCTGACAAAAACGGGAAAAGTCTCAACGCATATTCACTATTGCCAAAAACCTGCGTAGCAAATTTTTCAATTATCATGAAACCATACGGATATTTTGAGGCCCAGTCAGGTGACGGATTAATAAGGTCAGAAAACGGCCTCTTTATTATGTCCAGCGCAGCATCAGACTCATCAAACCATAATGCAGGGTTATGCAAATATCGAACAAGACGGAGGGCTATCCCAATACAAATAATGATCCACGGCAATCTATTTGAATTATATATTTGACTTAGTCTCAGAAAAAATTTACTGCTCATTAAACGACCCTCCGTATTAATTGTGCGGCAGGTCCATCCTTTTGACAAGCCGGAGCACGAAATAAGCTCTGGAAATCATTTACTGAATGAAACGACTGATCATGGATTTATTTATCACCGCTTAAATCATAAAGATAAACCGATGATTTCCCGGCGTATCTGAAAGAATCAATTCGTTTCCCGATGTTGTCAAGAATAAAAAGATAAAAGTTTTCATCCCGCATGCCGTTTTTTCTTGTACTTGCTCCTATAAATAACACCCAAACCCTTTTACGTCCGCTCACCCGGCTCAAATCTTCCACAAAGGTGTTCAATATGTCATTATCTGACTGGACAAATGCCCCCTTGACCCTGTAAATTTCAGGGAGTTGGTCCTTATTCCAGCTGTTATAATACAGTCTCGGAGCTATTCCTGTTAAATATTCATTTTCATTAAACCCAAGTCGGTATTTTGCATAATAATTGAACGCGTGCTGGGAATAATAGCCGACATAAACAATATCACCGTCCTGCCATTTATTTTTAATATAGCTTAAGACAGGCCTTGCTTCTTCGAGAGAAAGAGGTCTTTTGATGTGATTTACAGCCTGGGATAATGGATAAACAAATAATATTCCTGTGAAAAGCGCACTGATAAAAACAGATCTGTCCTTAGTAACATCTCTGATTTTTTTGACGCCATCAGCAATAAAAATTATAAAAATAGGCACAAGAAATAATATAAACCTGCCGCTAAATGGAAATTTACGCAGCGCAGTTCCAATAAGACAATAAATTATCGTAGAAACGAGAATAA
>JACQXH010000146.1 GCA_016208845.1 Nitrospirota bacterium
CAGCCGCACACCGAGTGTTTTTATTATTCTCCACCCTCCCAATGCCGTGCCTAACGCCATTGCAACCGCGCACAGCGCCATTACCCACAAGGGCACCTGGAAATCAGGAAGTTTGTAGTAACTGACAAGCGCCATGGTAATAATGCCCATTGTCTTTTGCGCATCATTGTTCCCATGGCTGAATGCCATGTAGGCGGCAGACGCTATCTGAAGCCGGCCGAAGAGGCCACCGACCAGTGACGGCGAAGACCTTTTGAACAGCCATATGAGAAAATACATAAGGATAAAGCCGAGTATCAGGCCGACAACAGGGGACAATATCAAGCCTATAAGAATTTTGTAAACACCCTGCTGTTTTATCACGCTTGTCCCTGCGGTTGCTATAGCTGCGCCCACAAGGCTTGAAAGGATCGCGTGGCTCGATGAAGTGGGCAGGCCGAAATACCATGTTATTAAATCCCATACGATTGCTGATATAAGGGCTGAAACAACGGTAAGTTGAGTAATGGAAACTGCATCTACCAGCCCGGAACCTACCATTTTGGCGACCGCAGTGCCTGACAAAGCGCCTGCCATATTGAGAACTGCCGCCATTGTGACAGCCACTTTCGGAGATAAAACCCGAGTAGAGACCGATGTGGCGATCGCGTTTGCCGTATCGTGGAAACCGTTGATAAAATCAAAGATAGTTGCCAGGACTATTACGCAGACAAGTAAGAAAAATGTATCATGCATATTTGAGGACTATGGATTCCATGACATTTGCAACATCTTCGCATTTGTCCGATGCGTCTTCGAGATGCTCATATATCTCTTTCCACTTGATTATGAGAATAGGGTCTTTAATATTGTCGAAGAGCGAGCCGAGGGCGTCTCTGAAGGCGCGGTCTATCCTGTTCTCGAGTCTGTTTATCTCGATGCAGTATTCCTGCACATAAGAATAATTTTTTTCTTTAAGCATCTTAACTGCTTTTTGAATGACCTCTGCTGTCATAAGAAGGTCCTTTGACATAACTATTACTTCTTTGGTAGGTTCTTTGAGTTTAAAGACCGAGAGCCTGTCCACCGAGGCCCAGATCAGATCCACAACGTCGTCAAGGCTTGAGGCAAGGGCGTGCAGGTCTTCCCTGTCTATCGGGGTAATAAAGGTCTTGTTGAGCTTCTTCATTATCTCATGTGTAAGGATGTCGCCTTCCTGCTCGGTTTCATATATCTCTTTTGCCCTCTGCTCAATATTGTCAAAGTTCTCCATGAGGGCGACAAGAAGGGTGGCTGCCTTTGTGACGTTTAATGCGGCCCTGTCGAATATCTCAAAAAAATCTATTTCTTTAGGGAAGAGTTTCATGATTTATTTTCACCCGGCACGGATTTATAATTCCGGCTGGATAAAGATTACTAAAATATCCTGATAATGTCAACAGGCAGGCCGCAGCTGAAATCCTTATAAAAAAAATAAATAATAAAAAAAAGATTGAAATTTTTGCCTGTTTCGTATATTCTAAAAAAAGTTGTATTAAGTAAAGGCAATGGGGGTAGGAATGAAGAAATGGTTAGTGTTGTTTGCCTTCTTTATAGTATTTATAAGTACTCATGCATGGGCGCAGACAACATACGTAGTTAAAAATGGAGATAACCTTTACAGGATATCCAGAAAATTTAAGGTCGGAATTGAAAGTATCAAGGAAGCCAATAACCTTGAATCCAATAAAATGAGACGCGGGATTAAACTTGTAATACCAGTAAAATCCGGCGATAAAAAAACAATTGTTGAAGATGTAAATATAGTAAAAGTTCAGCCCGCAGCTGCTGTCGCTGAAGAGATCAAGGCTTTATCTGAATCACCGGAAATCAAGACCATCTCCATGAGGGAGAAGCTGTCTTTGTTTGCCCAGAAAATGATGGGAATTCCATATAAATTCGGAAGCAGCACATTTATGGGTATAGATTGTTCGGCATATGTACAGAAGGTGTTCAGTTTGGCAGGCGTACCGCTTCCAAGAACAGCGAGGGAGCAATTTGCTTTGGGCCAGCCTGTCAATAAGGAAGATCTGACCATTGGCGACCTGGTATTTTTTCAGACTTATGCATCTTTTCCTTCGCATGTCGGTATTTATATGGGCAACAGGCTTTTTATTCATGCTTCCAAGTTGTACAAGGGAGTAACTATTGACAGCCTTGACACTCCATATTATTTCAATAAGTATATCGGCGCCAAACGGCTGCTGGCCGAGGATATTAGCTTGTAAATATGCCTCTTCCATAATTTTAGTTGATAAATCATTTTTAGAACCCTTGTGCTGAGACTAAGACAATAAATTCGAATTACAAATCCCAAATCACAAATAAATTCAAAATTCCAAGATTACAGAAGATTGTAATTTAATGCTTGATCATTAGGTATTGTTTGTTTATCGGTGCTTGTAATTTGGGGCTTATATCAACAGGTTATAATATGTGTTCCTTCTATTTAACTAAAGAGGGGGAAAATTTATAGTTGTAAAATTAATCAGTTATATGGTATAAAACATACTACATTAAATTTCATCAAGGAGAATTTTTCATGAAAAAACTATATTTACTTGTGTTTGTCATGGTGTTTGCCATCGGATGTACTGCAAAAGAAACACCCAAAGGTTCTGTTGTAGCAAAGGTCGGCAGTGAGACAATAACAAAGGAACAATTAACAAATGAGTTAAACAAGCTGCCTGAATGGGCCAGAAGCAGATTTTCTACAGATGAAGGGAAGAAGCAGTTCCTTGACGAGATCATCAAGAAGGAACTTATTTATCAGGATGCGAAAAAGAAAGGCATGGACAGGGACGACAAGTTCAAGAAAGACCTTGAGGAATTCAAGATCATGACCATGATAAAGATGACTCTTGATAAAGAGATAGAGGAAAAAGCCAAAGTGGATCCGAAAGAAGCTAAAGATTTCTATGATAAGCATCAGGACCAGTTCATTTTGGGACTACAGGTCAGCGCGCGGCATATTCTGGTAGAAACAGAGTCAGAGGCGCAGAGCATTATTAAGAGGCTCCGGCAGGGAGAGAATTTTGCCAAGCTTGCCGAGAAATTTTCCAAAGACAAGGGCACCGCTAAGAATGGCGGAGATTTAGGCTTTTTTGAACGCGGCAGGATGGTTCCTGAATTTGAGAAGGTTGCATTCTCCATGAAACCGGGAGAGATAAGCAATCCGGTCGCCAGCAGGTTTGGTTTTCATGTAATAGAGGTGACAGACAGAAAAGAGGGCAGGTCAGGCAGTTTTGATGAAGTAAAGGAAGGCATAGCAAAACAGCTCATGATGGAAAAACAGAGAACCCTTTTCGATACTTATATTGAAGGCCTGAAAAAGACCTATAAAATAGAAACTGCTCCTTATGAGGCCGAGCTTAAGTCTATTAAGGTAGATATTCAGCCGCAGGCACCCGGGACCAAATAATAAATAAAACTGTATTTATATTTTTCCTCAAATAGCGTTATGGATCACCTATCGTGGGTGGTTTACCAAATAGAACAAAAACAATCTTTTGAAAAGGTGGGGATATGGCTTTAGAAAAAGAAAAGAAGCAAACGTTAATTCATCAGCACAAACTTCATGACAAGGACACAGGATCGCCAGAGGTCCAGATAGCCATCATCAGTGAAAGGCTTAATTCTCTCTCTGCGCATTTCCAGTCGCACAAACATGATTTTCATTCCCGCAGAGGGCTGCTGAAGCTTGTAGGACAGAGACGGAGCCTGCTGGAATATCTAAAGAGAAGGGACAAGACCAGATACAACCAGATCATCGAAAAGCTGGGATTGAGAAAGTAGAATATAAATGAAAAAAGTTGAACTTGAGGTTAAGGGCAAGTCCCTTATAATAGAAACAGGACTTCTTGCAAGGCAGGCAGACGGATCTGTAGTGGTCAAATACGGCGATACCGTTGTGCTGGCTACAGCCGTGGCAGATAAAGAGCCAAAGGCCGGACTGGATTTTTTCCCCCTGACGATCGACTACCAGGAGAAGGCTTATTCGGCCGGTAAAATACCCGGAGGATTCTTTAAAANNCCTTTCGGAGGACCTGTCGGAGCCGCGCGGGTCGGAATAATTGAGGGCGGTTTTGTTATCAACCCGGACCCCGAGGAAACCGAGCAATGTGATTTTAATCTTGTCGTGGCCGGCACTGATGAGGCAGTCCTTATGGTAGAAGGCGGAGGGCTTGAGATCAAGGAATCTACGCTGCTGGAAGCAATAGACGTTGCTCATAAAGAGATAAAGCGTATCGTGGATGTCCAGAGAGAGTTCATGAAATTGGCCGGCAAAAGCAAGAGGACGTTTGCTCCTCCTGTGATAAATGAGGACATGGAAAGATCTGTCTCAGGCATTTGCCTTGAGAAAATTAAAGATGCCATCGCGATACCTGATAAGTTAAGGAGACAGGAAGTTCTCAATAATATACTTAAAGATGTCATAACTGCCCTTAATACTGGCGAGGCTGATGAATCAAAAGATATTGCGGTCGCCTTTAACGAAATAGAAAGAAAGCTTGTCAGGCATATGATAGCGGAAAAAGGAATAAGGGCTGACGGCCGTAAGCCGGATGAAATAAGGAACATAAGCAGCGAGGTCGGATTCCTTCCCAGGACACACGGCTCCGCATTATTTGTGCGGGGAGAGACTCAGTGTCTTGCGGTTGTGACACTTGGGACATCAGAAGATGAACAGAGAATAGATTCACTGGAAGGTGAATCGAAAAAGACCTTTATGCTTCACTATAATTTTCCGCCCTTCAGCGTCGGAGAGGTAAAGCCGCTGAGGTCGCCCGGACGCAGAGAGATAGGGCATGGAATGCTCGCAGAGAGGGCCTTGAAGGCAACCCTGCCTTCAAAAGCGGATTTCCCTTACACCATAAGGATCGTTGCAGATATACTTGAGTCGAACGGCTCATCTTCCATGGCGAGCGTTTGCGGAGGCACACTGGCCCTTATGGATGCAGGCGTGCCCATAAAGGCGCCGGTGGCAGGCATAGCAATGGGCCTGATTAAAGAGGGGGACAAGGTCGTTATTCTTACAGATATCCTCGGCCTTGAAGATCATCTTGGTGATATGGATTTTAAAGTTACAGGTACGGAAAACGGCATTACTGCATTTCAGATGGATGTCAAGATAAGCGGAGTGAGCAGGCAGATAATGGAAGGCGCCCTTGAGCAGGCGAACAAGGGACGGCTTCATATACTGGGCAAAATGGCAGAGGTGCTGCAGGGCCCGCGTGAGACGCTTGCTACCCACGCACCGCGGATCTTTACCATGACAATAAGGACGGACAAGATAAGGGATGTTATCGGGTCAGGCGGGAAAGTTATAAGAGGGATAATCGAACAGACCGGCGTTAAGATAGATATTAATGATGAAGGCCAGGTAAATATCGCGTCTGTTGACGAGGCCTCGGCACAAAAAGCCATCGATATAATCAAGGGGATTGTCGCAGAGGCCGAGCTTGGGAAGCTCTATATGGGTAAAGTAAAGAGGATAGTTGATTTTGGCGCGTTTGTTGAGATACTCCCTGGCACTGAAGGGCTTCTGCACATATCGCAGATCGCGGAAAATAGAATTGCGAATGTGACAGATGTGCTCAGAGAAGGCGACGAGATCCTGGTCAAGCTCATTGAAACAGACAAGATGGGCCGGATACGCCTCAGTAAAAAAGAAGCAGACAGAGAACAGCAGTCAAAGTCTTTGTAATAACTGATATAAGGGACTACGGAATTCCCGTCTCAGCCAAGCGGCCCCGATGGCAATGGCTTGAGCATTTAATCCATGATTCAAGTTACAAGATGCAAGATGCAGTCAACAAATCATGCATCTTGAATCGTGAATCCTGTATCAGTTATATTATCTGACCCCTCGAACCCTTTAAATTTTAGATGCTTGGCCCCTTTTTTGTTCACTATGTATAAAAAAATAGTCCTTGATAACGGCATACCCGTAGTTATGGAAAAGACGGCAGAGGTCCGCTCAGTATCTGTCGGCATCTGGGTAAAGATCGGCTCAAGGTATGAATCAGCCCGCGAAAACGGCATCTCCCATTTTCTGGAGCATATGTTTTTTAAAGGCACTAATACCCGGTCCTCAAAAGAAATTGCAACTGAGATAGATTCCCTGGGCGGTGAATTGAACGCCTTCACCTCCCGTGAGACAACCACATTCTATGTGAAGGTGCTTGATGAGCATGTGGCACATGCGGTTGAGCTTCTGAAAGACATTTTCCTGCATTCAACATTTCCCGAAGATGAAGTAACAAAAGAAAAGGGCATAATATTTGAAGAGATAAACATGGTAGAGGACGCCCCTGAGGATTACATACATGACCTGTTCAATAAAAAGATATGGGGTGAACACGGGCTGGGACAGTTTGTGCTCGGGCGCAAGGAATCGATCGAAGCATTTACCCGCAATGACATTGTCGGGCACATAGAGAATCATTACGGCATAAAGAATATAATCATAGCCTGCAGCGGCAATTTTAATGAAGAAGCGCTTGTAGAAAGTCTCAATAGCGGCTTAGGTTCCCTGACGAGGGACAGCTTGTTTCATGCAGAGTCGCGCCCTGTATTTAATGGAAACATCGATATTGTGACCAAAAAATTATCCGAAGCCCACATATGCCTCGGGCTTGAAGGCATTTCGCAGGGCAGCGAGGACCGGTATTCCATGCATATATTAAATGCCATTCTTGGGGCAGGCGTCAGCTCAAGGCTATTCCAGGAGGTCAGGGAAAAGAGGGGGCTCGCTTACTCCATATATTCATTTAATTCATCCTCATTTGATACCGGGGTCTGGGGAGTTTACGCAGGGACAGACAAACAAAAGGCCGGCGAGGTCATTGATATTATAGTCGACCAGATAAGGGGCCTTTCTGATTCCATAAGCACTGAAGACCTTCGAAGGGCCAAGAACCAGCTTAAAGGCAATCTTATGCTGGCCCTTGAATCAACGAACAGCAAGATGATAAACATCGCGAAGCAGGAGATATATTATGGGAGATATTACTCTCCTGAGGACATCATAAATGCAGTAGAGGCCGTAACCCTCGAAGACCTCAAAGATCTCTCCAAACGCCTTATCGATAACAGGCCCTTTGCCCTGACCGTTTACGGGCCTGTAAAAAAGCTGAAGATCAAATCCCTGTAAAAGCCTGCGAGTCA
>JACQXH010000106.1 GCA_016208845.1 Nitrospirota bacterium
ATAGACTGCACCGATGCCATAGCGGTCTCGGCTAAAGAAGGGATAGGGGTGCAGGACGTGCTGGAGGCCATTGTCAAAAAAGTCCCGGCACCCGGCGGCAGTAAAGATCGTCCTTTGAAGGCATTGATCTTTGATTCATGGTTTGACAATTATCAGGGGGTCATTGTTCTCGTCAGGCTCTTTGACGGTGAGGTCAAACGCGGCACAAAAATCCTTCTCATGGCTACTAACAAATTCCTCGAGGTCGGCGAAGTCGGGATTTTTTCGCCGGTCAAAAAAAGCGTAGAAAGCCTTAAAGCCGGAGAGGTCGGCTATATAGTAGCCGGCATAAAAAATGTTGCAGATACAAAGATCGGGGATACGATCACAGAAGCAGATAATCCTGCCTCTGAACCATGCCCCGGGTATAAAGACGTCAAACCCATGGTATTCTGCGGCCTCTATCCAACGGAAACCAACCAGTATGAAACCATGAAGAATGCGCTTGATAAATTGAGACTTAATGATGCATCATTTAATTTTGAGCCGGAGACCTCCATTGCGCTCGGGTTCGGCTTCAGGTGCGGATTTTTGGGTCTTCTGCATATGGAGATAGTTAAAGAGCGGCTTGAGAGGGAATTCGGGCTCGAGCTTATTAACACCGCCCCCACGACATTGTACAAAGTTACGAAAACCGGCGGCGAAGTGATCTATATAGATAATCCGGCGAAACTGCCCCAGCAGTATGAAAAAATCGAGGAGCCCTTTGTTAAGGTGACTATATTTGTGCCGCAGGGTTATGTGGGCCAGATACTGGACCTCTGTCAGGAGAAAAGGGGTACGCAAAAGGAGTTCAGTTATCTTGGCAAAGAGCGTATAATTATTGTCTATGAAATTCCACTTGATGAGATCTTATGGGATTTCTACGATAAATTGAAATCTTATTCAAGTGGTTATGCCTCTATGGACTATGAATTCATAGGTTATATGGAATCCAAACTTGTGCGTTTAGACCTGCTGATAAACGGAGAAATCGTCGATGCCCTTTCACTCATTGTCCATAGAGAAATGGCCTACCACAAAGGCCGGCTGCTTGCTGAAAAATTGCGGGAGGTCATCCCGAGACAGCTTTTTGAAATTGCGATACAGGCGGCGGTAGGGAATAAGGTAATTGCACGGGAAAGCATCAAGGCCCTGAAAAAGAATGTTATTGCAAAGTGCTACGGCGGAGATATTACCAGGAAAAGGAAACTCCTCGAAAAACAAAAAGAGGGCAAACGCAGGATGAAGCAGGTTGGAAGGGTCGAAATACCCCAGGAAGCATTCCTTGCGGTACTTAAGGTAAAATAAGTAGCTAAAAAAGGATTCGAGGGTCCAAGGGTCCGAGTGGAGAAATTAGAAAAACGATTCCATCGCTTGACCCCTTGACCCCTCGGGAACGAGTCGTATCGACTTGACTCCTAAATTATTTATGGAGGAAGAATAAAGATTTGGCCAAGAAGAAATCTAAATTCAGAGAATATGCAGAGGCTATAGTTATCGCAGTAGTTCTTGCTCTTCTGATAAGGACCTTTGTGGTTCAGGCCTTCAAGATCCCGTCAGGCTCGATGATCCCTACCCTTGAAATAGGGGATCACATCCTTGTCAGTAAATTTATATATGGCGTCACAATTCCTTTCACGGACAATCGTATCATGAGTTTAAGACAGCCGCGGCGTGGTGATATAATAGTATTTGCCTTCCCGGGCGATCTGGAGAAAGAAGAATGCAGGAATGTCACTTCGAATATTAAGAAAAGATTTGAAAATGCATGGAATAACCAGTCCCCTATCTATTTGTTTAAGGATGATTGCAGGGATTTTATAAAAAGGGTTATTGGGGTCGGAGGAGATAAAATTCAAATAAAGAATAAGACCGTTTATGTAAATGATGTCGCTCTTCTGGAGCCTTTCACGATACATTCGGATAACAGGATCCTGGATGCCGCTGATAATCAACGGGATAACTTTGGCCCGATAACTGTCCCATATGGGAAATTCTTTGCCATGGGCGACAACAGGGACAATAGCCATGACAGCCGGTTTTGGGGTTACGTAAAAATGAGCGAGATCAAAGGCAAGGCATTCATAATCTATTGGTCCTGGGATGGTGAGGGTGAAGTGTTATCTAAAATAAGGTGGGGCCGTTTAGGCAAACTTATAAATTAACACGGGTAACTGCTCGGCTGGATAGTCTGTAGGTATTTAGTTTATTAAGCTAAAAGACTACAGACTAATGACCTAAATAACCTGTTAGTTAACAGTCTACGGTCTAATAGGCTATAGTTACTGTCACGATAAGTGAGGTGAATGAAAATGATAAAAATAATTTTTTATTTCGCTATCTTCGCTTTGATAATCTATTCAGCCATCTTGACTGTCATACCTTTGTATCACTATTATGCGTTCAAGAACGACCTCGAGGAAATTCTGGCTGTCAGTATTACAGATAAGCCTGAGGATGTTCTGGAAAAAATTTATGACTCAGCGTTAGAATTAAACGTTCAAGTTGAAAAAGAAGACATTGAGTTGTGGAAGGAAAGACGATATTTTGCAGCGGTCTCATGGGAAGAGACTGTCGATTTTTTCTCTCTTTACCAGAAAACGTTCATATTTTCTATTGACACGAGCAAGCAGTCGTCCTGGAAGATTGTTAATAATAATTTACAATCTGAATTTTCTTGAGGGCGTAACCATTCAGTGACACGGGGAAGACTTGATTCCCCTCTTTGTCACCTCAGGCGACCCGCCGAGGCGGGAAAAAGAGGGGTCAGGGGAGATTATATGGAATGATTTAAAAATCCCCCCTCGCCACCTTTGCAAAAGGGGGGATTAACACACCTGTAACTGAATGGTTATTGGAGGACAGGTGTTCACAGGGCTAATTGAGAGTACAGGGAGTGTTTCTTCTATCAAGCGGACAGGCGGCGGGCTTAGGGTATCCGTCCGTACTGAACCTGCCGGTCCTGCTATTGAATTACAGATAGGCGACAGCATAGCAATAAACGGGGTATGTCTTACCGCGGTTGAAAACAGCAGGGGTATTGTCTTTGATGTATCCCCTGAGACATTGCGAAATACAAATCTCGGAGAGCTTAAAATCAATGATAAGGTGAACATCGAAAGGGCCTTAAGACTTAGCGACAGGCTTGGCGGACATCTGGTAACCGGCCATGTGGATGGCGTTGGGGTTATAGCAGGCAAGAAGAAGGAGGGAGAATATACCTTTTATACTTTTGAAGCGTCTCCCGAAGTCTTGAAATATACGGTCATAAAAGGTTCAATAGCGGTTGACGGCATAAGCCTTACAGTGATAAATGTCGATGATCATTCATTCAGCGTTGCAATTATACCCCATACCCTTACCGCTACTAATATTGGAGGAAAAGGTATCGGGGACAGGGTGAACCTTGAGGTTGACATTATAGGTAAATATGTTGAAAAATTCGTTAGCAATAAAAATAATGACGATAAGCTTATGACTTTGCTTAGAGAGAAAGGATTCGCATAAGAAAATTAAAAATAAATATCAATCCCGATGCTTCGGGATGCATTTTGATTTTTACATTTTGATTTTGGAAATTTATGAGTAAATATAAATTTAATACAACAGAAGAAGCTATTAGAGATATTAAAAAAGGAAAGATGGTCATCCTTGTCGATGATGAAGACAGGGAAAATGAGGGAGACCTGACCATAGCTGCCTCAAAGGTAACTCCCCAGGCCATAAATTTCATGGCCAAATACGGCAGGGGGCTGATATGTCTTTCATTGACCGACGAAAGGGTGGAATATCTCAAACTCCCGATGATGACGGACAATAATGCCTCTCGTTTCGGCACTGCATTTACAGTGTCAATCGAAGCGAGAAAAGGGGTAACCACAGGCATCTCGGCTGCTGACAGGGCAAAAACAATCCTTACTGCAATCGATCCAAAGGCAGAGCCTGAGGATATTGTAAAGCCGGGTCATATCTTTCCATTGAGGTCTCAGCCCGGAGGTGTGCTCAAGCGCGCGGGTCAGACAGAGGGCTCTGTAGACCTCGCAAGGCTGGCCGGTCTTTATCCCGCCGGAGTAATATGTGAGATCATGAATGAAGACGGGACCATGTCGCGTGTTCCCCAGCTTATGGAATTTGCAAAGAAGCATGGATTAAAAATAGTTACAATAAAAGACCTTATCGAATACAGGATGAGAAATGAATGTCTTGTCCATCAATTAGCTCTAACAAAACTGCCTACTAAATATGGAGGTGAGTTTTCCGCAGCGGTCTTTGAGAGCATACTGGACAATTCCATACATGTAGCTTTGGTCAAAGGTGATATATCTCCGAATGACAAGGTGCTTGTAAGAGTGCATTCTGAATGCCTTACAGGAGATGTTTTCGGCTCGCGCAGATGCGATTGCGGTGAACAGCTGCACAAGGCAATGGCTATCATCAAAAGGGCAGATAAAGGCGTGCTCCTTTATATGAGGCAGGAAGGCAGAGGGATTGGACTTGTCAATAAGTTAAAGGCGTATGAATTACAGGAAAAAGGATTCGATATGGTAGAGGCCAATGAAAAACTGGGGTTTGCGCCGGATCTGAGGGATTACGGAATAGGGGCTCAGATATTGGTCGCTCTTGGGGTGAGGAATATGCGTCTTATGACGAATAATCCCAAAAAGATAATCGGACTGGAAGGCTATGGATTGACAATTTCCGAGCGGGTTCCTGTAGAAACAAAACCTCATGAGAAAAATATTAAATATCTTTCGACAAAAAAGAAAAAATTAGGGCATATGCTGGAGAAAGTATAAAATCAGCAATCAGCAAACAGTAGAGAGTAAACAGGGGAAAATATTTTTTAAAGCCGCTTTGCATATGACTACTGTTTACTGACTACTGTCTACTGTTTACAGTTTTATAATTAAGGGAGGATATATGAAAGTATTTGAGGGAGATCTTCAGGCAAAAGGACTTAAATTTGCTGTGATAGTAAGCCGTTTCAATGAATTTATAACAAATAAGCTTCTTGACGGAGCTGTTGACGCCCTGATTAGGCATGGCGCTGCTGAAGCAAATATAGACGTGGTAAAAGTCCCGGGTTCTTTCGAGATACCTCTCATAGCCAAGAAACTTGCCAAAAAGAAATCGTACGATGCGATTGTCTGCCTTGGCACTATCATACGCGGCGCAACACCACATTTTGAATATGTTGCTTCAGAGGCTGCCAAGGGCATCGCAATGGTCTCACTTGAATCTGAAATCCCTGTAGCGTTTGGAGTTATTACAGCAGATACTATTGAACAGGCTATTGAAAGGGCCGGGTCAAAAAGCGGCAACAAGGGATGGGATGCGGCAATGGTAGCACTGGAGATGACACAGCTGCTGAAAAAGTTATGAGTGATGCGTTATGAGTAATGAGTTTATACCGCAGAGCCAGGGAATATGCCTTGCAGATATTGTTTCAGCTTGACGTAACCGGCGGTCAATTTAACGATAAAACACTAGAAGACTTCTGGCGTGGTATTAAAGAAGAAGACAGTGTCAGGGAATTTGCTAATGAGATCGTAGTCGGGACAAGGCAGAACATAGAAAAAATAGATGAGGTCATTAAAGAAACCGCTGAACAATGGTCAATTGGCAGAATGGCTATCGTTGACAGAAATATGCTCAGGGCTGCAGCCTATGAACTCCTTTTCAGGCCTGAAATCCCTGCGTCAGTAGTAATGGATGAGGCCATCGAGATATCAAAAAAATATTCTACAGAGGATTCGTCGGCCTTTATTAATGGCATTCTGGATAAGATCCAGCGCTTACGAACTGCGTCATAATTAAGGAGTTGATATCGTACTTCGTACCTTGTACAACGTAAAAAAATACAATATAAACGTCATTCCCGCTTGTCGGGAATCCTTCTTTCTACTTATTAGGGAAAGATTCCGGACAAGCCGGAATGACAGCCAGTAAATTTGATTGTTTATTTACCGGGCACTCGTTATTCAAGACCAGAGATGGCAAATATCTGGGAGCCGGAAAATAGATTCCGGAAATGGCTCGATGTCGAGATAGCGGCGTGCGAGGCATGGGCAGAACGCGGTGAGATACCAAAGAAGAGCCTTGATGTAATTAAGAAAAAAGCAAAATTTGATATTGCAAGAATTGATGAAATAGAGAAGACCGTCAAACACGATGTCATAGCATTTTTAACATCAGTGGCTGAGCATGTCGGACCTGACTCAAGGTTTATCCATAAAGGGCTTACTTCCTCGGACATACTTGATACCTCTTTGGCCATGCTTATGAAAGATGCGTCGGGGCTTATAATTGATGACATCAAAGGATTAATGACCGTTCTCAAGGCCAATGCGTTTAAATATAAGGGTACTCTCCAGATCGGACGTAGTCATGGCATCCATGCAGAACCAATGACATTTGGTCTCAAATTTGCCCTCTGGTACGACGAGATGAACAGAAACCTTTTGCGGATGAAAACTGCGAAAGAAGCCGTCAGTTTTGGGAAACTCTCAGGGCCTGTCGGCACTTTTTCGAGTGTTCCGCCTTTTATTGAAAATTTTGTATGCAAAAAACTCGGGCTGAAACCTGAGAACATATCCACGCAGATCGTTCAGAGGGACCGTCATGCTGAGTTCATGAATACACTGGCCCTGATAGCCGCTGCAGTCGAAAAAATCGCCCTTGAGATCAGGCATCTCCAGAGGACAGAGGTGCTCGAAGCAGAGGAGCCGTTTGAAAAAGGACAGAAAGGCTCATCTGCAATGCCTCATAAGCGCAACCCTGTCGGCTCTGAAAACCTTTGCGGTCTTGCGCGTATTGTCCGTTCAAATGCAATGGCTGCCATGGAGAACATTGCATTATGGCATGAACGCGATATCAGCCATTCCTCTGTTGAGAGGGTGATAATCCCTGACAGTACGATACTTGTTGATTACATGCTTGCAAGACTCACAGGCATCCTTGAAGGACTTCATGTATACCCCGACAGGATGAAGGAAAACATTGACAGAAGTTACGGGCTTTTTAATTCACAGAGGGTTCTGCTTAAACTCATTGAAAAAGGCATGAGCAGAGAGAACGCGTATCAGTTTGTGCAGAAAAATGCCATGGAAAGCTGGGGCCGCAGGAGAGAATTCAAGGAATTGCTGATGAAGGACAAAGAAATAAAAGAATATCTGTCTCCCGGTGAAATAGAAAAATTATTTGATATGTCGTATTACCTGAAGAACGTGGATCACATATTCAAACGCGTGTTCTCTCTTCAGAGCGCCAGACGGGCCTGATCAATTAGTCCCCATGTTAGTGCCTATCCTTAAGAGCCTGTCGGACTTACAACAAAGAACTCTCTTAAATTTAGTTGCATTTTTTATAATTCACTGTTTCTGTAGAAAGGATTAGGAAAAACTGTTTTCGGGAGGCTGATTATTTCATGAATTTCAGCTTTATGCCACC
>JACQXH010000107.1 GCA_016208845.1 Nitrospirota bacterium
ATCGAACCCCCGACCTACTGATTACGAATCAATTGCTCTGCCAGCTGAGCTACATCGGCAATATATTGAGGATACAGGATTCAGGATTCAAGATTCAAGATTCGTAATATCATAAAAAAAATACAAACACAATAAGAAAGTTTACAAAATCCCCTTTTTTTAGACCTATTAGTTAAAGCAAATAAGCTATGCATCACTATCCCTCAAACCTCCCCAAACACAGGCACGCATTCTGTCCTCCAAAGCCAAATGAATTGGATATAGCTATCCGGTGTTCCTTTTTCCTTGCCTCATTAGGAACATAATCAAGGTCGCATTTCGGGTCCGGGAACTCATAATTGATGGTAGGAAGTATGGTGGAACTGTTAATTCCCATCATTGTGATTATGCATTCAATAGCGCCGGCTGCTGCTATTGTGTGGCCAAGCATTGATTTATTGGAGCTGACCGGGATATCTTTTGCCCGGTCTCCGAACAGTTCTTTTATCGCGCGTGTTTCAGTCAGATCATTCTGTGTGGTCGAGGTTCCGTGTGCGTTTATATATTCAACATCATCGGGTTTCAGAGAAGCATCTTCAAGGGCCGTTTTCATTGATAATACAGCGCCAAGCCCTTTGGGATGTGTATCGGTAATTCTGTATGCATCTGCAGATACGCCATAACCGAGCAGTTCTCCGAATATATTAGCGCCCCGTGAACGTGCATGCCCCAGTTCCTCCAGTACCACGGCACCTGCGCCTTCTGACATGACAAAGCCGTTTCTTTTTCGGTCAAACGGCCTGGAGGCCTTCTGAGGCGCGCTGTATTTTTCGCAAAGCGCCTTGAGTAAAATAAAACCGGCCATGCCCATAAAATCCAGCGTGGCCTCGCATCCGCCGGCTATCATTACACTGCTTTTTCCATCCTGTATGATCCTGCATGCCTCGCCTATTGCCTGCGAACCGGCCGCGCAAGCTGACACTATGGAGAGGGCCGGGCCTTTGCAGTTATATAACGTTGCGAGAATGGACATTGCCGCATCAGGCTTTCTGCGGAAGAAATTAAGATACGGGTAACCGCCGGTCTGAAGCAGGCCTTTTGCATCCCAGTGCCCCTGACCGTCATAAAACCTGTGAAGAAACATTATGTCTTTGACTGAGGGGTTTTCACCGTGGCTGCCAAGAGAGACACCGATGTTTGCGCGGTCTTCTATTTCATGAAGCCTTGCCTGTTGATATGCTTCTGCAGCAGCGACCCGCATTAATCTAAGCCCTCGGTATGAGTATTTTTTCAATCTCTGATCCGTGGAGTTCTCAAATTCATCGAGCCATGCGTTATTTATCTGGCCGCCGATCTGACACGGGAACCCTCTGGTTTCAAAGGATGAGATATAATCGACGCCGGACTTACCCTTGCTTGCATTCTCAAAGGTCTTTTCGGCATTCTCTCCCAGGGGGGTGATCATGCCATATCCGGTTATCACCACTCTGCGTTTAGAAAATTCAGGGGACATCTCAGAATATCTTTTTAGTATGTCCATTACGCCTTTTACTATCGATGACGCAGTGATCAGACCGGGTATTTCATCCATGTCCATCCCTGGCTTCAGTTCAGGAATGTTGTCTCCTATGCGTATCTTTAGCACTGCAACGGCCTTATCAGTCAATTTACCGTTTTCATCAATGGCAGAACCTTCTCCGAACATCTCCTCCATGTGTTCAAGCACAAAATGCCGGGCCATTTTGATACCGAATGCCTGTTCCAGCCGGTAGTTTATATCGAGGAAATCGAGCGATTCGGCGCCAAGGTCCCTGATGAAAGATGTGTCGGGCCTGATAGAGCCTGGATCAGACCTCAGGGTTTCAACAACAGCCTTCTTCAGTTCTTCAAAGACTTTTTGTTCAGTAATTAAATTTTGTTTCATTATGCCTCCTTAAATTCAGTATTTAAATCTTGCCACAGAGGTCACAGAGATTGTAAATTTATTATTTTTCAAATTACAATTTCATTTTTTCCAAAACTCTGAGTTCTCTGTGGTTTATTGCTTTTAGATGAAAATTACTTACTTCCTGCTGAACGGTAAAGCGTATTGCTCAGGCCCTTGTCCACTACAATTGTCTGTCCGCTGATGCCTCTGCTCTCCGGACTGCACAGGAAAAGCACGACCTCTGCTATTTCATCAGGTTCAACAAACAATTCTTCAGGCATTTTATCAATGTCTTCCCAGTACTGCCTAAGCACTTTGAATGAGTCAGTCCTGACAATGCCGCCGCAGACTCCATTAACAGATATTTTCTTCTCCCTGAAACCTTCTGCGCAATCCCTTACCACTGACTCCATTGCAGCCTTCATGCTTCCAAGCGGATATGCGGGATTATAAAAACGGCTGCCGAGGCTCGAGATAAAGACTATTTTCCCCCCGGTTTTCTCCAAAAGCGGCAAGGCCTCCTGAATGCAGAATATGTTGCCGAGATAATTGGTTTCTATAAGCTGTCTCAATTCACGCTCGAGCAATCTCTCTATCGGTTTAAAAGGGGCCTTGGCCGCATTCAATATCAGATAGTCCAGTCGCCCGAATCTTCCATTGGTTTCACTGAATAATTTTTTTACTGATTCCTTGACTGAAATATCCGCCTGGACCAATAAAGACCCGCGCCCCATTCTTTTGATCTCTTCGCTCAACTCTTGTCCCTGAGCCTGTGAGGAGCCGCCGGCCTTACGGTAATTAAGGACAATGTCCGAGCCTGCAAGGGCAAATTTTCTTGCTATCGCGCTGCCGATGCCGCGTGAACTGCCGGTGATCAAGGCGACTTTGTCTTTAAAGTAATGCATGACTGTATATTTTATAGAAATCGGAGGCTTATGTAAACCGAAGAAAATTTACCGGATTAAAACTTATATTGCCGGTCTTGAATCCCTATCATCTCTCACTTCCAAGTATCCGCTATTTTGTATTAAGATAAACGCATTAAATAAGTTGAGATGAATATTTAGTTTTGTCATTCCCGCCCCCATCTTCACGAGGGTAAACTCCGGCGGGAATCCAGAGCCTTTTCTAAGGGAACTGCCGGCTTAAGACCTGCCGGAATGACAGCTTTAAAAGTATTTTAGGGTCAAATGTAACTTTATTTATTGCGTTTGTATTAACATATACAAGATGTCTTGTTCTTAAATACCATGTAAAGCGAGGATGATAATGAAAGAATATTTGATGATACCTTTTCAGGTACAGGAAGACAGGCTTGATGAGGCGAAGAAAATAATAAATGAGCTTATCTCTAATGTGAGGAAAAAAGAGCCGGGGACCCTGCTCTACCAATCAGTCCAGTTAAAAAAAACGCCGACAAGTTTTATTCATTTTATAATTTTCGCCGACCATGAGGCTCACATGCAGCACCGCAGCTCCCTTTATGTACTGGACTTCGTGAAAAAGCTGTATAATCTCTGCCCGGATGAACCGTTTCCCATATTCCTTGAGAATTTTGACTCATGCGGCATTGCTGTTGACGCGATGGAGCAGAAATAAGGGGGAAGTGCAACTCAACCTGCAATTACCTGTAATTCACAAATTCGATATAGATCCCGAAATCTTTTTCTCTGAGGAACTTGATCGCGGCCTGCAGGTCATCTATCTTCTTCGCCTTCACACGGACCTGGTCCTTCTGGATCTCAGACTGAACCTTGAGCTTTGTGTCTTTTATGACCTTCACGATCTCTTTTGCCTTTTCAGACACGATCCCCTGCTGAAGGGTTACAACCTGCTTCACTGTTCCTGAGAGGGCAGATTCAACTTTTCCGTAGGACAATGACTTAAGCGAAACCTTTCTTTTGACCAATTTGCCCTGAAGTATATCCACCACGCTTTTAAGCTTGTATTCGTCATCAGATATAAGGTTGATCTCGTTCTTGTCTTTGACGAGCTCGATATTGCTTTTACTCCCCTTGAAATCAAAGCGCTGACTGATCTCTTTCATTGCCTGCTGAACAGCATTTACTACTTCCTGCATGTCGACCTTGCTTACAATATCAAATGAATGTTCATCCGCCATTGTTTTACTCCTCCCTGAGTGGTTTTGTTGTGAAATCTGACTGCCGATTATCTAAATGATACGAATAACCACAGAGGACACAGAGGTTGACATTAATAATAAAAGAAAAAAGGCTCATTTTTATTGCTTTCCTCTGTGCACTCCTTTGTGCAAAAAAAAGATTCATATTACATAAGCGATTTAGCTTATGAGAACACAGAGAAGCATTTGGAAGTTAAAGAAATTAGTATTTAAGAAAATTATCTCTGTGCCCTCTGTGGTTTCTTTAAATGCATTCTCCGGGTTAAGAGCCTGTCGGACTTACAACAAAGAACTCTCTTAAATTTAGTTGCATTTTTTATAATTCACTGTTTCTGTAGAAAGGATTAGGAAAAACTGTTTTCGGGAGGCTGATTATTTCATGAATTTCAGCTTTATGCCACC
>JACQXH010000108.1 GCA_016208845.1 Nitrospirota bacterium
GTGAGCAGCAAGATAGGTAAATATGAGTACGCTGACGGAGGGACGATCTTTCTTGACGAGATCAGTGAGCTGTCACTTGCGATGCAGTCAAAGCTATTGAGATTTTTTGAGGATAAGACCATTGAGAAGATCGGCGCCAAGGCAGGGAAAAAAGTAGATGTAAGGATAATAGCTGCGACAAGCGTGGATCTTAAGTCAGCTATAGTCAAAGGCGTCTTCAGAAAGGAACTCCTGTACCGGCTGGATGCATTCAGGATAAATCTCCCGGCGCTTAGGGAGAGGGGGGACGACCGGGTGATCCTGGCAAGATATTTCATTAATAAATTCTCCCGCGAAATGAATGTCACTAAGACATTTTCAAAAGAAGCCATAGACGTGATCAGAAATTATGACTGGCCTGGCAATGTGAGAGAAATGATAAATAAAGTCAGGAGCGCGATAGTTATGTCTTCTGCCCCGGCTATTACGATAGAGGACATGAACCTGGATATGCCGAGCATTGACAGCATGAAGACAATAGCTTCACTGAGAGAGGTCAGAAGCGGTCTTGAGAGACAGAAACTGATCGAGGCTCTGAATATTTGCAACAGCAACATATCGAAAACTGCTAAAGTTCTGGGTATCAGCCGTCCGTCCGTCTACAGCCTGAAAAAGAAGTACGGAATTACCTAGTATTTTAGTTTATTTTTTATTATATAATCATTCTCGATCTCAGATAGATCTTAAGCAGGACGATAATTATTTTTATCGTATACGCATCACTCATACGCACTTAACAAAAAAATGGCGGAGCTTGATGATGGAGCAAGACAGCGAAAAGATCCTGATGGCCATTCTTGAGGAGTCGCCTGTCTATTTATCCCTGACGGGTCATGAGAGGCGTCTTCTCATTGCAGATCTGAAGATCGTTTATTTAAGACGGGATATGATGTTTCAGGTTTAAGCAAGGACTGTTGAGAATTTTCCCTTCTCAGTTTAGATATTTTCAATTTTTTCCTGTTAGTCTTTTCTAAAATAAAAAAATATATTATACTTTAATCAAGGGTTATTGACTATGAAAACAATGATTATAATGTTATGGGATGAGACCGGAAAGTGAATAAGTATTGACTTTTTCATATGTTTTACATTAAAAAAGAACATATGAAAAGGGCTCTTCTGGGGTCATTGCTTGTAATCCTTTTTTTCGGATCGGTTGAGGCATCAGAAGGAGTTATAGTTGAGAGCATTCGATACCTGCCTGCCGAGGACTACATAAGAGTTGAGATAAGTCTCAACGGTCCTGTAATATTTACTCAAAACCGCATTTCAAATCCGGACCGCATTTATTTTGATCTGGATAACAGTCTATTATCCTCCAAAGTCGAACCTTCTTTATCTGTAAATAATGGCGCCCTGGTAACCATAAGAGCGGCCCAATTCAATAAAGAAACGGTAAGGGTCGTTCTTGTTGTGAGGGGCATGCAGAGCTATAAGGCTGTTTTCGAAGAGGCTCAAAACAAAGTTGTAATTGATGTGTATGGGAAGCAGGAGCTAAAGCCAGTTCTAGATACAAAAGCAGCGGTTCAGGAAATTACAGCGGTCAAAAGGATCGTCATTGATCCAGGGCATGGAGGTCATGATCCCGGGGCCATCGGACCCAACGGGCTTCAGGAAAAAGATGTAGTGCTCGAGATCGCAAAAAAACTCGGGAAGATACTGAAAGAAAATTACAATATGGAAGTTGTTTTCACCCGGGACAGGGACGTCTTTATACCTCTTGGAAGAAGAACGTCGATTGCGAATAATAAAAAAGCCGACCTGTTTGTATCAATACATGCAAATGCGAGCCGCAGAAGAGGCGCCCGCGGCATAGAGACGTATTTCCTGAATTCAACGGACGATGATGAGGCTATAAGAGTTGCGGCCAGGGAGAACGCCATCTCTCTAAAGAAAATGCGCGAGGTCCAGCAGACAGAGGTTCAAAAGATGCTGATGGACCTGGCCAGCGGTATTAAGCAGGAAGAGTCTCTGAAGCTTGCCGGTAATGTGCAGGTATCGTTAATTGATTCCCTGAAGGGCGCTTATGAAGATGTTTATGACCTTGGCGTAAAGTGGGCCTTGTTCTATGTTCTTGTGGACGCAAAAATGCCGGCGATCCTTATTGAGACATCTTTTATAAGTAACAATAAAGAAGAGAAACTGCTTTCCAGGGATGAATACAGGGCGAAAATAGCTGAGGCGATAGCTGATGGGATCAGGGGGTACATCGCGCCGTCAAAACTCGCGAAGAGCGCCGGTGGCGGCATTTAATCCCAGAGTAAAAATAATCCTCTATGCGCTGCTTGTCATAGCGGCCTTTATGTCTAATTCATTTAAAGTCGACCTGGGCCTGCTCTTTCTGGTCAGCATCTTTATTGCCCCGGCTAAATCATCTATTCTCAGGCGCGGAATAATCCCTATAACGATTTTTTTATTTTTCACCTTTGCAAGCAATGCATTGTTCCATACGGGAAGAATTGTGTATGAGTCATGGGGCGTCACGATAACTGAAGAAGGCCTCAGAAGCGGAGGTCATCTCGCCTTGAGGCTCATTATTTTAATATTAGGGGCCAAGATATTAACTGCCTCGACTTCTGCTGATGATTTGATTAAAGGGATGACATCGCTCTTAGGCCCTGCTGGGAGATTGAGAACTGTCAGGGATTTTATGTCCACCATGTCTCTCACCCTACGCTTTCTGCCCATAATCTATGACGAATCACAGATATTTTTCAGAGAGGCCCTGAAAAATTCGCATGATAAAACGCTCATGGAAAAGATTAAATCCTCCGCCTCTCTCATCGCGCCCCTTTTTGAGAGGAGTATGAAACGGGCGCGGGAGATGTCGGCTGATATGCATCAATGAATATATCTTTTATTCGTGTTTTAGTTGAAAAAGGTTCTTAATGCTAAATACTGTCATTTAATAAACATAGAGGGTCATTCCCGTGAAAACGGGAATCCAGTCTTTTTAATATCTTTCTGGATTCCTGCTTTCGCAGGAATGACAGCAAATATAACATTATTCATTCCGTTTATATTAATAACTTATTTCCACTTTTGACGAATGAACCAGATATATTTGACCAGCCATGGTTTTGACATCATTTCAATGATGATTTAAGATGAACCAATTCTGATATTTTATGAAACTTAATAACTATAAGATAGAGGCCGAAGTGAGATATTACAAAACGCATAAATTAATAACTTTGGGATTATCAGCCTGCCTGGTAATATGTTTGATTTTTCTGTCCGGCACCTGTCTTGCATCTGAAAAAACATCGTCAAAACTTGACCTGCAAGTTACCTTACCGGAAGGTACCAGGGTTTCTGAAAAAATATTCAGCCTCAACGGGCTTCCCAATGCAGGCCGCGTATCACCCGTGATCTACCGCGGCGCACAGCCTCTTCAGGAAGGCTATGAAACATTAAAAAGCATGGGGATAAAGACAGTTATTAATCTCCGCAATCATAGTGAGAAAAAAGAAGTGGAAGCGGCTGGAATGAGATCCATTGAAGTGCCTCTAAGTGTTTTAAGGGATGTTGATATTAAGGTGATCGACAAAATAATTGATATGATGACCGATCCGGCCAATCAGCCTGTATATGTGCACTGCAGGCAAGGGCAGGACCGCACTGGAATAGTGATTGCGGCGTACCGGATGAAAGTTGAGGGATGGTCTCTTAAAGAAGCAGGGGCTGAGATGCAGGCATTTGGCTTCAATGACATATGGCATGAACTTAAGGAGTTTGTCAGGAAATATGCAAAAAGCCTGGAAAAGTAAAGAAATGAAATCTGTGATGGTGCTTTCTGCTGCCTCAGGGGCAGGTCATATCAGGGCCGCAGACGCCCTTGTTGCTGAATTCAGCAATAAGGGCATTTCAGCAACAAGGCATGTTGAGGTCTTAAAATATACAAATCCCATCTTCAAAGGCATTTATTCCGACCTGTATAAAGAGCTTGTTAATAAACAGCCTGACCTGCTTGGATGGGTATATAAATCGCTCGATCGTCCCTGGCAGCAACAAAAGAGAAGACTCGCGCTAAGCAGGCTCAATACCGTGCCGTTGGTAAAGCTTTTAAAACAGGAAAAACCGGAAATAGCAATATGCACCCATTTCCTTCCTGCTGAGATCCTTATCTATCTTAAAAAGAAAAAGATGCTGGACATGCCTGTTGGGGTTGTCGTGACGGATATAGATGTCCATGCAATGTGGCTGTACCGCGATGTAGACTGGTATTTTGTTGCGCATGAAGAGACAAAGGCATATATGTCTGCATTGGGCATACCCTCTGAAACGATCTATGTCACAGGCATACCAATAGATCCGGTATTTGGTGTCGAAAGATCAAAAAAAGAAACCAGGCGCCGGCTGGGACTGGACCCTGACAAGACTACATTGCTTGTCTCTGCAGGAGGATTCGGTGTAGGGCCGGTTGAGGCGCTTATACAGTCACTTAAAGAAGTAAAAAATGAAATTCAAATTGCAGTAATATGCGGACGAAATCCAAAACTCGAATCTCGAATTAAAAAAATAGCGATGACCCGGCATCCTATAAAAGTTGTAGGCTTTACCACTGAGATGGATGCCTGGATGGCAGCCTCTGACCTGCTCGTGGGAAAGGCAGGAGGCCTAACGAGCGCTGAGGCCCTTGCCCGCGGACTCGTAATGGTCATTGTTAATCCTATCCCCGGACAGGAAGAACGCAACAGCGATCACTTCCTCGAAGAAGGTGTTGCTATCAGATGCAACAACCTCCCTGCACTGGCGTATAAAATAGATAAACTTATAGATGATAAAGAGAGGTTCCTGAAAATGCAGCAAAATGTTAAAAGACTGGCGTGCCCACATGCCGCGTCGGATATTGTTTCTATTGTGATGGGGCGGGTGTGACGGCAGGGCGAGTGATTCTGCGCCGAGACAGGCGGATATAGACGCAATTTATCTTTTTGTCAGTGGTTGACATATGTATATTATGGTAATATACTAATATCATGATGCCTTCAGATATTCTGGCGAAATGTTCCGGATTTGAATGGGACAGCCACAACGCAGATAAAATTTGGCTCAGGCATCACGTTTCTCTATCAGAGTGCGAACAGATGTTTTTCAATCTCCCGCTGGTTGTTGCTGACGATATTATACACTCCGAGCAGGAAAAACGGTTTTATGCTCTTGGCCAGACTGACACGGAAAGATTTTTATTTGTGGTTTTTACAGTTCGAAAGAATACTATCAGGGTAATATCAGCAAGGGATATGAATCGAAAAGAAAGGAGAGTGTATCAATCTCATGAAGAAGAAAATACCTAAGTTTAAAAATGAAAATGAGGAAAGAGCGTTTTGGGCGACTCATGACTCAACGGAGTTTATTGATTGGGAAAAGGCAAAGAGAACTTTGCTGCCAAGATTAAAACCGTCGGTCAAGACAATTTCTCTTCGCCTTCCCGAAGCAATGCTTGAAGAACTAAGGCTGCTGGCAAATAAAAGAGATGTGCCATATCAATCGAAAAAGAACTTGATGTATATTCCAGGGCATCATAAGGCGCTCGTTCGAATAGCGAACCGCTCCCGCACAGTTAGATCGATACAAGCAACTATGGGACGTTGCCAATTTAACCAATTTATTTTCAGGAGAAATATTGAATTTTGATATCTTGATCAAAAACGGAGTGATCATTGACGGCAAAGCGTGTGATTCTGCGCCAAGGCAGGCGGATATCGGCATTGAGGGTGACAGGATAAAGGCGATTGGAGATCTCTCAGGGACACATGCCGATAAGGTCATCGATGCAAAGGGTCTTTGTATCTGTCCGGGTTTTATTGACACCCATGCGCACTCTGAATTTACCATTCTTGCTGATGGCAGGGCAGAGGGAAAGATCTGTCAGGGCATTACTACAGAGATAAACGGCAACTGCGGCCTCTCGGCAGCGCCTCTCTACGGCGCGGCCTTTGAGCAGAGGGAAAAAGATCTTGATGAGCTGAATATCAAGGAGAGATGGAATACATTTTCAGAATATTTTGCGATTTTAGATAAACTAAAAATTGCTCTTAATTTTGCAACCCTCGTTGGTCATGGCAATCTCAGGGCGTCTGTTGCCGGATATGCAGACAGACAACTTACTCAGTCTGAGAAGGAGAGGATGTTTGCACTCTTAAGAGATGCCTTGAGATCAGGGGCCAAGGGAATATCTACAGGTCTTATATATCCGCCGGGTGTATATTCTGATACTCAGGAGCTCATAGAGCTTGCAGAGGAATCGGAAAAACACGGTGGAGGAATATATACGACTCACATGAGGAGTGAAGGCGATAATTTAATCGAGTCAGTGGAAGAGGTTATTAAAATAGGATCTGATTCCGGCATACACGTCCATATATCCCACCTTAAGACGAGCGGAGAAAAGAATTGGGACAAGATAGGCACGGTTTTGAAAGTGATCTCTGAGGCACAGCAAAAGGGTTTAAATTTGACTTGCGACAGATATCCATATATTGCGGCAAGTACTGACCTTGACGCGGTCCTGCCTGCATGGGCATATGAGGGCGGGCACGATAAAGAGTTGGAAAGGTTGAGAAGTTCAAGGGTTCAAGCGAAAATAAAAGAAGAAATATTACATGAGCACCCTGAAAAAGATTACTGGGATAATATTACAATATCATCGGTTAATTCGGGTGGGAATAAATGGATGGAAGGCAAGAGTTTATCTCAAATCAGCAGTGTTTCAAATAAACCTCCGGCTGAATGTCTCTTTGATATTTTAATTGATGAAAATCTAAGGGTGGGGGCGATATTTTTTTCTATGAATGAAGATAATCTAAAGACCATACTGAAACTACCTTACACCATGATCGGCTCGGACAGCTCTGCGAGAAGCTTTGACGGCATTACAGCTCAAGGGAAACCGCATCCGAGAGGATTCGGAAGTTTCCCGCGAGTATTGAGTAAGCATGTAAGAGAGGATGATATCATTTCTCTTGGCGAGGCAATATATAAAATGACAGGCTTTCCGGCTCAGACCTTCGGGTTGAAAAAAAGAGGCGAAATTGCAGAAGGATATTTTGCTGACATTGTAGTTTTTGATCCTGACAGGATAAGGGACAAGTCGACATTCGATAAGCCCTTTGAAAGACCTGAAGGCATTCATTATGTTTTTGTCAATGGAACCCCGGTGCTTTGGGAAGGAAGGCAGACGGGAGCGCTGCCGGGGAAGAAAATTAGATAGCACAAAAAAGGGTTCAAGGTTTCGAGGGTTCAAGTGAACATAAACAAAAAATCAAATATCAAAAATCAAAATTATGGAAGAAGATATTTTAATCAAAAGAATTCCTCGAAGCTTTGCTTCGTGGTATCAATGGTTTCCGTTTTTTTGTCATTCCCGCTTGTCGGGAATCCTTCTTTGATACAGAAAGATTCCGGACGAGCCGGAATGACAGCCTTGATACCTCGCAAACTATGAATAAACCAATTATTGGCATAACAGGAGATATTGTTGATGAAATATATTCGGTGAAGATCTCCTATGCAAGGGCAATGGAAAAAGCCGGTGGGTGTCCGGTGTTTCTTCCGCCGGTTTCCTCGAAGGATGCGATAAAAAATATTGCGGGGAAGATTGATGCACTACTGATCTCAGGCGGCGGTGACATCCATCCGCGTTACTACGGCCAAAAGAAGAAGACGGCGCTGAAACTTATATCTGATGAAAGATTTTATTTCGAGCGTAAGCTGCTTGAGGAGATATTGGCTCTTAATAAGCCGGTGCTTGGGATATGCTACGGGATGCAGTTTCTTAATGTTTTCTTTGGCGGCACTCTATATCAGGACTTAAACCTCATAAAAACCAGAGATATGAAAATCGACCATAATGCAGAACACAAAATCAGATTTTACAATCAAAGCAAATTGTATTATATTCTATGTAAGGAGGGCATAACGGTTAACAGCCATCATCACCAGGTGATAAATGTGATAGGAAAGGGGCTGGAAGCCTCTGCTCATTCTGTTGATGGTGTTATTGAGGCAATCGAGCTCAGGGATTACCCATTTTTAGTTGGCGTTCAATGGCATCCTGAAAGGCTTTTGGACAGGAATTCGCAAAGGCTTTTCAATGCCTTTATAGACGCGGTTATTTAGAGTCTGTTTATAAATTACCATGTATCGCTGGTTACGTCATTCCCGCTTGTCGGGAATCCTTCTGAAAAAAGATTCCGGACAAGCCGGAATGACAGCAAAACAGGAGTTTATAAACAGACTCTATTTAGCCTGAGGAATTTAGGTGGGGAATAGGGGTATAGCAAATTAACAGGCACAAAGCAGCAAAGGGTCAAAGGCACAAAGCAGAATGAAAATAACTCCCCTAAATCCCCCCTTAATTTAAGGGGGACATAAGGGGGGTTACTCTCGGGTCAATGACATCTTGCAATTGAACTTAATTTAATAAAGAAAGGTATTCTCATCAATGAAAGATGTTGAACGTATTTACGCGACAGTCTCTACTATTATTTTCTTAGGTCTTCTATTCCTTTTTTACAAGATACTGAGGCCGTTTCTTGTTCCTATTGGATGGGCAATGGTATTAAGTGTTACATTTTACCCCCTTTTCAATATGCTTGTCAGCCGTTTGAAGCGCCCCTGGGCCGCATCGCTTATCACACTTGTGATCATTTTAATTATTATTGCAGGGCCTGTCACATATATCCTGACCGCCCTTATGAGTGAGATCGCAGACACCTTCAATACGATACAGAACAGGGGATTTGACGCTGTTACAAGGCTTCAGGAGAACCAGGTATTTTCAGACATTCTGAATAAGATCGGTTCATTCACCGAAGATAAGGAGATCAATCTGAATGAAGCGGCAATGAATAGTTTGAAATCACTCGGCGGTTTTATGGGACAGCATGTCTCGGACGTCTTTAAAAACATCTTTGCCTTTGCCATGAATTTTGTGATCATGTTCCTGGCAATTTTTTATTTCCTTAAGGACGGAGAGAGGCTGACTGAATACCTGAAAAGATTTCTTCCCTTTCCGGCCGATCAAAAAAGAGAGCTTACTATAAGAGTCAAGGAAATGGTCATTGCGGCGATTTACGGGGGTGTTGCAGTAGGAGTTACCCAGGGGATATTAGGAGGCGTTGCTTTTTGGGTTTTGGGACTGCCGTCGCCTGTGTTCTGGGGAACTGTTATGGCGATAGTGTCTTTTATACCTCTTTTCGGCACATTCATTGTGTGGGGACCTGCAGGCCTGATATTGATCCTTGGCGGCAGCCTTGCAAAGGGTATAGGGCTGATGCTCTACGGCTTTCTGGTTATCAGCATGGTTGATAATATATTAAAGCCGTTGATAATTGGAGGCAGGACCAGATTGCCCACTTTGCTTATATTCTTCAGCGTGCTTGGCGGGATAGGGTTTTTCGGATTTATAGGATTTATTTTGGGGCCAATTATTGCGGTCCTCTGCATATCTGTGCTGGAGATATACGCTGCCACATCTTTGGATCACCAAAAAGAGGACGGGGAATCCGCAATATGATGGTTTTAACCTTTAACATAATGTAAAAAGTTGTATGAAAAAAGAGGATACAGTATGAAACTGCATAATATCACCACAGAGGGCGCAGAGAAAAACATTTAGATCTTTTAAAAACTCTGTGAACTCGGTGTTTGCCTGAATTACCTTTAATGGCAGAAATAAAAGCAGTAGACGTAATGCATAAGATATACAACACTCAATTATTAACCTGCTTAAAGGCAATAAAGCAACGAGTTGGATTGTTGATTTATTTCAATACAGAGAGACTAAAAAAGGGTAAAAAACGGTTAATAATTTAGGAGGTCACAGAGGGGAAGAAATAGAATCTCTGACAATATATTGATATTTAATATTTTCTCTGTGTTCTCTGTGGTTAATTTATTATTAATAATACAACCTGTTACCTTAAGGAGGGCATATGCTTACTTTGAGCGAACTGAAAAAATTAGCATCAATAAAACCTGATGATAATCAGTACATCAGTCTTTTTCTTAATGTCAATCCTCTGACAAATCCAAAGGGAGATTATGTCATTCACTTCAAGAATATGTTCAAAGAGCTATCTGAAAAGACAGGCAGAGATGCAGATAAGAAGATGAAAAAGGCGGTTGAGAAGATCGAGGCATTTCTCCTTGGTAATAAGAGGGAATTTAAGAAAAGCATCGCGATCATATGTTCCGCTGATCTAAAGATCTGGAGAGAATATAACCTGTCCCTGCCAATAAAAAATGAACTGATCGCTGACAATACTCCTTATATTCAGCCCCTGCTCTCGCTTCTGAACAATTACCCCCGGTGTGCTGTCATTCTTGTTGATAAGGAGCTTGCAAAGATATACCTTGTTCATCTTGGAGAGATAGAAGAATACACAGAGCGATTCTCTCCTGACATCCCCGGCAGGCATAAGCGGGGCGACTGGTTTTCACTGAGCCAGAAACGCTTTGAGGCGGCTCTGAAGATGCGGTTGTGAAGATAATGAATATTCTGCCTCAGACAATCCTCAAAAAGGTCATCTCGACATTTAATGCAGAGATATCATCAGGCGAAAAAGATGTGCTTGCGATGACTTTGAAAATATTAGAGGAGCTTGAAGGCGAAAAGGAAAGGTTTTTAATAGAGGACCTGGTCACGAGGTCAATGAAAAATATGATGGCAGTGATCGGTATGGAAGATATCCTTGCCAGCCTTCAGGAAGGAAAGATCCGGGAACTTGTTTTTTTGAAAGACCTGAAATCTCAGGGATTCAAATGCGCTAACTGCAATTTCCTGACCGTGCAGGCAAGTAAATCCTGTCCTTACTGTTCAGGTAAATTTGAGCAGGTGCACTACATGGTTGATTACGCGGCGCAGAAGGCAGTTGAGCAGGGCGCTCTTATTGAGGTGATTACAAAGAGCGATGAACTTGGCAGGGCAGGGGGGATAGGCGCGTTCTTAAGATTTTGAGGACAAAGCACGGAGTTCAAAAAATAGAAGACAAGGTATCACCCCCTGCAGTACTCTCCCCTGTTATGGGGGAGAGATGGTTGGCGGTTAAATATTTTGTGCTTTGTTTTATATTGGCTGTATCACTAACTTCATGCTTTTCTAAATCTGACAAACTTCCCGGCTATCTTTATCTCAGGCTCAGCCCAAATCCGTCCACCCTTGCTGGACGAGAACATGCAAGTGGTGCCTGATCTGGCTGGAAGCTGGGAGATATCATCAGACGGCACATCATATACATTTCATATAAAGCGTGGGGCAATATTTTCAAATAAAAGAGAAGTTATAGCAGATGACTTCAAGTATTCCTTTAAGAGAATATTAATGCCCCAGACACGATCTCCCAATGCGTGGGTGCTCGATAAAATACAGGGTGCTGAAGATTTCAAAAACGGCAGGGCAAGTGATGTCAGCGGGATAAAGATAGAAGATAAATATACGATCAAAATTATTCTTAAAGAACCGTTCACTCCGTTTCTTGGCCTGCTGTGCATGACTGCCGCATCTGTTGTTTCAAGCGATGATATTAAGAAATGGGGGAATGATTTTTCAACTCATCCTGCCGGAACCGGCCCGTTTGTGCTCAGGGAATGGAGGCATAATCAGTACCTTAGACTCGAGGCAAGGGATGATTATTTTGACGGCGTACCGAACACCAAGGGATTAGTTTATAAAATAATCCCAGAGGATCTGACCGCTGTCGCAGAATTTGAAACAGGCGGCATTGATGTATTAAGCATCCCGGCTGCAATGTTCAGGAGATACACTGAGAGACCTGAATGGAAGGACCTCGTATCAAGCGCTCCAGGGATCAATACTTATTATCTTCCTGTTTTAAGAAATTGGCCAACGCCTGAGATATATGGATATGATCCTGAGAAGGCAAGAGACTTGATCAATGAAGCCGGTTATCCGCAGGGATTGAAGATTAAAATATATCTTACAGTAGACCAGGAAGTGCTGGACATGCTCGAAGTTATACAGGACTATTTACAGAATGTCGGTATTAAAACAGAACTGAGGCAGCTTGAATGGAGCGCCTATAAGGAAGCGATAAATTCAGGAGAGCCTGATGCATTCTGGATCAGCTGGTGGGCTGATTATCCTGACCCTGAGAATTTTCTATTTCCGCTTTTTCATTCTTCCAACTTCGGCGCAGGTGGGAACAGGACGAGATACAAGAATGAAGCAGTGGATATGCTCATAGAGCAGGGGCAGGGAAGCGTCAGTAAAACCTCGCGTGATGAATATTACAGAAATGCGGAACAACTCATTGTGCGCGATGCGCCCTGGGTATTCTTCTGGCACAGGACTGAATATACAGTGCGACAGCCTCGGGTGAAAAATTACAGGATATATCCACTGTACATCATTGATAAGGGTATGGATGTGGGGTTGTAATTTAAAAACATTTAGCCACGGATGAACCTGCCTACCGGACAGGCAGGCACGGATGAACACGGATCTGCCTGTCGGCAGGAAGGTTAACACGGATTTGCATACCTGAGGCGTGTAAACTTGTCTGAGGCTGGAAAACCTGTCGGCAGGGGGTATCTTGTTATTCCATATGTTGTCATTCCGGCCCTGGTCGCCTTTGGCGCTGCCGGAGGCAGGTAAACTTGTCCGGAATCTTTCTCTCTGCTATCCATAACTAAATGGTTACGAAAAAATTAAGAATGATATTCTGATATTTCACAATGTAATCTTATGTGAGTTTCTTTATGGATGTAATGGGTGAATAAAATCCATACGAAATCATAATTCGTAATATCCTGTCCGATTCTTTGTGTATAATGATTTTATCTCTTAAGGCCTTTGAAAGAATACCGATGGTTCCTGTCAGCTTTATGCCTAAAGAAACGGCCTCTTTTCTTGCAGCCCTGTCGTCGCAGGCAAAAATGAAATCTCTTGATTTTGCAACGGCAATACTCGAGGCCTCGCCAAAGCCCAGTGATAATAAGAGCGATTCAAAAAGTTCTTTTTCTATAGTCTTCTCTATGAAGACTTCTTTAAGCCAGCCGTTTTTCAGCGCTTCTTTTATCCTAATAAGGCCATCGTGGCCTTTGAGCATTCCCCTTATATTTTCGGCGGCAACAAAATCCGTAATATATGCGGTATCAGCATATAATTTTTTTATTATATACAGAGAATCTGATAAGGCAAAATTACTCAGCACGCAATTGTCAAAAATAATCTCAGGCATTAACTGCATCCTGCTCAAGTTCGTGTTTATCCTGAACCTTTAGGGCAATTTTATTGGCCCTTAGATAGAGCCTGGCACTGACAACATCGATGCCCAGGATCTCAGACAGCTTTCCAAGGCTGATAAGCCCTTCTTTATAGGCATCAAGAGCAATTGATTTTCTGTGTTCAAGAATATTTTTTCTCTTATATGAAGTATCTACCGCTTCCCTGACAAGTCCGCCGAGAGTTGTATTCCCTTTTTTTGCATAAGATTTCAGCTTCATGTGCTGCTCATCAGTGAGCATGATATTAGTTCTCTTCATTTTTACCTCCCTATATGTGTAACTATATGTGTATATATTATAACTGTTTACTGTTGTACGTCAATTGTTAACCTTGATTTCTATGTATCTGAATTAATAAGGGGATGGAAATTGGGTTGTGAATACAGCACTTTAAATTTACAGCAATTACTTAAGAAGGATGAATGAGAAGGGTACCCGCGCCTCAGGCGCGGGTACATTACAGCAAGATCTTAATATCTTTGTTCTGTTTTATCGCTTTCGCAAATCTCTCTTTCCTGGTTTTTAACAATTACGCCGTTTTCTGTCACAGTTTCATGAACCTTATGACATTTTGTCTGTGCATTATATCCTACAGGCTCAGCCCTGTAGACGCCGCGTCCGTCTTCAGTAACATACTGTACCGGCTTGCCGGTTGCTGCTGCTTCCTGTGAGGCGCGCATGGAAACGTCGGTTAGGGTTGTACCCAGTACTCCTCCAAGAATTGCCCCGATAACACCGCCGCGCCATGGGTTCTTATGGTCCAAAAGCGCGCCAGCGACTCCGCCCACGGCACCGCCTGCTCCTGCGCCCTGGGCATGATATTGAGTGCATCCGATCACTAAATTTGCTAATACCAGAATCAATATCAGAGATATAAGCTTCTTCATTTTGTCCTCCTTTCCGGATAATTTAGACTACTATAAAAATATCATGAAACGCGCATTGCGTCAAGTCCTTATGCCCTTTCAATTTCAATATTAAAGAATGTAAAATTTCAATTATACTTTAAGAACATTTTGACACAGATGAACACAAATTTGTCCAAGGTTGTTCAAACTGGTTTAAAATGGTTCAAAATTGAACTACGTTAAACTATTCTTGAACTAAATTGAACTTGCCGTTTTAAGATCATTGATCCGGAGGCATAGATCAGAAACTATATTATCAAAAGACTTCT
>JACQXH010000109.1:0-2558 GCA_016208845.1 Nitrospirota bacterium
TTGAGATATGCGATACATTCCGTTAATGGTCCCGGTCACAACTTCACCGCCGGTAGTTGCGAGGTCTGAGGCCTGTTTTGCGGACTTTGCGGCCTTGCTCGTGTTCCTTATGACGTCATGTATGATAATGCTCATTGTCTCAACGGCATTTGACACCTTGGCTATATTGTCTGTCTGCTGTTTTGTGTCATTGGCTATATTTTCAGATGCGGTTAACAGGGATGATGACAGCGGTGATATCTTACCGCTGAGGCCCGAGACATTAACAGCAAGGTCAGTAAGTCCGTGCTTGATTATGTTTAATGCATCGCCGAGTTTTTTCAGTTCTCCGCGACTGGATATTTGAATGTCTTCATGGCGCAGGTCTCCCCCGGCAATTTCCTTTGCCCTGTCAACGGTCGTATCCAGAGAATTGATTACCCTGGATGCGAAATATATCTCGGCCAATACCACTGAAATCTTTATGATCAGGAGCGCAATGATAAACCTTTCCAGCATTACGCCGGCATCTCTTATCTTCGTGATATTTGCCATTGCAGCATCATGATCGTCTGCTATCAATTGCTCCAATGCCTTATCTGAAAGCCCTACTACAATGGCATTGTTGATCAGGACGTAAAGGATGATCAGTCCCAGAACTACAGCGACCGGGGCGACCCATTTAAAAATCTTCCTCCGGATGTCTGCCTTGTGCGCAGGACTGACAGGTTTAAAAAATCCGGCAATGTCAGAGATATTGAATTTAATCATGGTAGTTTCTCCCTCTACTTATGATCATACTTTTGCCGCCCCGAGCAGATTCCTTGAAAGGCTCGCAAGGTCGAGGATAAACACGACCTTGCCGTCGCCGGTTATTGTTGTGCCGAGCACGTGAGCGGCAGTAGTGTCCACTCCGGTTATATTTTTAATGACCACTTCTTCCTGTCCCAGCAGCCTGTCAACGGCAACGCAGAATCTCTTGTCTCCCATAGCGATGACGACAATATATCTGTATTCAGACGGGGAATTCCCGTTTGAACTGACGCCCAGGGCCTGGTCCAGTTCGAACAGCGGGCAGATCCTTTCCCTTATTACTATTACAGCCTGTCCTGCGACATTATTTATCTCGCCGGGTGAGACCCTTAAAGTTTCCTCTATCGGCGACAACGGTATCGCATATTTGTCTCCTGCGACCTCTACCATCAGCGCCTGCATTATGGCAAGCGTCAGCGGAATGCATATCTTGAATGTGGTACCCTCACCCTTTCTGGTTATAACCTCGACATATCCGTTCAAGATAGAAATGTTTGTCTTGACAACATCCATGCCTACTCCGCGGCCGCTCAGTTCGGTTGCAACCTCTTTTGTTGAGAAGCCCGGCAGGAAGATTATGTTTGTAGCGGCTTCATCAGACATCCTGAGGGCCTCTTCTTCGGTTATAAGGGATTTTTCCACAGCCTTTCTCTTTAATTTCTCTACATCCATCCCTTTGCCGTCGTCAGAGACCTCGATGACTATCTGATTGCCTTTTTGATATGCGTTTATTACTATTTTCCCTTTCTCGGGTTTGCCTTTGGCGAGTCTTTCTTCTGTGGTCTCAAGGCCGTGATCCATGGAATTCCTTAATATATGGGTCATCGGGTCCCCGATATGTTCTATAACGGATTTATCAACCTCTGTGCCCTCGCCGAAGATCTGCAATTCAACATCTTTTTTAAGGGTGCTGGACATATCTCTCACAAGTCTCGGGAATTTGCTGAATACCTTCTGGATAGGCCGCATGCGCATCTTCATGACCGCGATCTGCATGTCTGAGGTCACGCGGTCTAAAAATGAAACCGTCTCTGCCAGATTCTCTGTCTCAGTGTCGCTGTTGTATTTTTCTTCGAAATAACTTGAGAGGTTCAGTAGCCTGTTCCTGATCAAGACGACTTCTCCAGCCAGGTCCATAACTTTGTCAATCCTCTGAACATCAACACGGAGCGCAGGAGTCTCTTTATGTGCCTGGGACGCCTCCCTGGGCTGAGATGGATCTTTGGATCCTGTTGGAGGTTCTTTTATTGCCTGCGCCTGTTCCTGGGCCGGATATGCCTCATCTTTGATCACATAGGCTTCTTTCAGAGGCTGTATAATTTCCTCAGGTCTCTGCGGAGTTTCAGGTCCAGGCACTGTGGTTTTCAGGCCCTGGACATTCGCGGGCTCTGCCTTCTCAACCTGCTCTTTGACAGTAGTATCGCTTTTGGCTTTATCGATGGGTATTCCCCCGGAAAGGGCTGACTTAAGCGCAGATTCTAATTCCTGAACTAACGGGGCTGTATCTTCTTCGACCGAGTCCTTGTTTTTAATATGTGCGAGAAGCAGCCTTATCATGTCAACGGACTTGAGAATGACGTCCATCAAGGGCTTTGATAAAGAGACCTCCCCTTCCCGAAGCTTCTTCATGATATTCTCTGCCGCATGGGCCACGTTTACGACGGGTTGAAATCCAAGAAAGCCGGCCGCGCCTTTTATGGTGTGCACAGACCTGAATATATTATTGAGCATGTCAGCATCATGCCCTTTCTGCTCAAGCTCCACAA
>JACQXH010000109.1:2599-10299 GCA_016208845.1 Nitrospirota bacterium
CGATTCCTCTGCCTCACCTATAAACTCTGATATTATCTCTTCCATCTCATCCGGCATGATGTCTCCCTGTATGTCCCATAATATCTTTATTTTGCCTGAAGCCTCTCAAATACCTTATCAAGCTTATCCTTCAGTATTTCTCCTGTGAATGGTTTAACGACATAGTTGTTTACCCCTGCCTGTATGGCAAGCACAACCTTTTCTTTCTCGGCCTCGGCAGTTACCATCAGGATGGGCATGTCTTTCAGTTCGGCGTCGCTCCGAACCTTCTTTAGAAGTTCGAGCCCGTCCATATTGGGCATGTTCCAGTCACTGACCACCAGGCCGAAACCACCGCCCTTAAGTTTTGAATATGCCTGAGCGCCGTCCTCAGCCTCTTCAATGTTTTCAAAGCCGATCTGTTTAAGGAGGTTTTTGACTATCCTCCTCATTGTGGAAAAATCATCGACCACAAGCACCTTCATTTTATAGTCATACATCTTGCCCGCCTCCCTTTTGAAATAGTTCCTGTAAAATGGTCTTTATGTTTTGTGTAATTGCGTCTCCTGTAACAGGTTTCACCAGATAGCCGCTTGCGCCCAGCATGAACGCCTTGCTTTTTTCAACATCGTCTTTTTCCGTT
Organism: Nitrospirota bacterium; assembly: GCA_016208845.1. Lineage (GTDB taxonomy): Bacteria > Nitrospirota > Thermodesulfovibrionia > UBA6902 > BMS3Bbin08 > JACQXH01. Next base: position 3,222 of record JACQXH010000109.1, read on the forward strand.
GTTACCATTAATACAGGGATGTGCGCCCAGCTTGGGTCTGACTTCAGGGTCTTTATGAATTCCATGCCGTCCATATAAGGCATGTTAAGGTCTGTGAGAATGAGATTTACTGTTTCCTTGCCAAGTTTCTCCAGGGCGTCAAGGCCATTCTCTGCAAAAGCGACCGCATATCCTCGTGTCTTCAAATAATGGCCCAGCAGTTTTCTTGTTATAGGGCAATCATCAACAACCATTATTTTCATATTCACACCTTCTGATACACAACTACATTGTTCATAATTGTAGGCCTTAAGGCCCTTGTCACGCTATGGAGGCTTTCAGACGCGCCGATAAACAAAAAGCCGCCCTGATTGAGATTGTCATAAAGATATGAAACCACTTTCTGCTTTGCTTTATCATCAAAATATATGAGAACGTTGCGGCAGAAAATTATATCCATGCCCCGCAATAACTTCATGTCCTTTTCATTGATAAGATTGACATTCATGAATTTCACCGGGACTTTGACTGCAGGGCTGAGGGTGTATGTCTGGCCGCTGTTCGAAAAATATTTTCTGATGTACGGTTCCGGGATATTCCTTACCGAATAAGAATTATAGACAGCCCTCTGCGCTGATTCCAGGGCGCCCCTGCTTATATCTGATGCATATATCTCAAATATATTCTGATATGAAGGGTTTTCCTTGAGCATTATGGAAAGGGTGTACGGCTCTTCGCCTGTGGAGCAGGCGGCTGACCAGACTTTTATTTTTTTTGCGCCTGTCTTTTTCTGTTCCAGTACTTTTTGCACGATATTTTTAATGAATATGTCAAGCTGCTGCGGTTCCCTGAAAAAATATGTCTCCTTTATGGTCATAGCGTCAAAAAGGCGTTTAATTTCATCTTCATTATTCAGTCTTATGAAGGAAAGATACTCCTCGAACGTATGCATATTCTTTTCCTTCATGACAGTTTCGAGCCTGCTCTCAACAAGATATTTCTTGGCGTCCGGGATAAAGATGCCGCTTTTTTCATAAATGAAATCTCTCATCTGCTTAAAAGTGGGATCAGACAGGCCTGCATTTACCATGTCTCCTGACTCTCCCGCTCGGGATTTAACATAAACCTCTCGGCGATCTTTTGGACCTCATCGCTGAATTCCTTTACTTGAGCAAGAAACAATGAGGAATTAATGCTCATAAGTGCCTGGACCGCCTTCTCAATTATATCCATGTATTTTTCATTTCGCAGGAGCTTTATTATCGGCTCAAAGGCAGAATTGTCTCCTATCTTGCCGAGTGCTTCAACGGCAGTTTTTCGCACGTGGCTGTCATGGTCTCCGACTGCCTCTAAAATGAAAGGCTTTGCGTATTCTCCGTCTATTTCGCCAAGAGACTTAATGCTTGCCCGTCTGACATCCCTTAATTCACTTTGCAGGTGCTGAATGAGATTTGGGACGGCCTCTTTGCATTTTAAGTCGCCTATAACCTCTATGGCAATGACTTTTCCCCTGTACTTAGCGGAGGGGTTGTCAAGAATATGAATAAGTGAATCCGCACACCCGAACTCCCTGACCGCGCCTTTGATCATCATAAGCCTGTCCTCACTCTCAGGGTCTGACGGGTCCAGAGAACCGGCAAGGTCTAAAATGGGGATCAAGCCGCTTTTATCTTTAAGTCCGGACAGCCCTTTGATCGCGACAAACTTACCTTCCCATTCTTCGGCCTTAAGCATATCAAGAAGCGCATCGGATATGTCCGTGATGGACGGGGTGATGCCGATCTGGACCAGGCTTTTGATCGCTGCGATTTTTTCGTAGCCGTTTATTTTTGATATATGCTCTACAAGGGCAGGGCTTGCGCCTGAGTGGCCGATCTTACCCAGAGCCTCGATCGCCGCGAATCTTATCGTCTCTGAGGTGGTGTTTAACAGGCCGACTATCGGACCGATCGAGCTTTCCTCTTTCAACTCTGCCAGCGCCTCAAGGGTTGAGAAACATACCCATTCCTCATCTTTCAATGCGTCTATAAGCCGCGGCATTCCCTCTTTATACTGCAATACGCCTATCACTTTTGCCGCAGAGGCTCTGACATTTGCATTCGGGTCGTGAGCGAGCAGTTCAGCGATCTTGTCCAGATAGTCACAATGCCCTATATCGCATATAAGGTCCAGGGCAAATTTCCTTACGTCTTCGTCTTTATCTATTAGAAGCGGCTGCAAGAGCGGGACAGCTGTCTCGCCTATATTCTTTAAAATGATAAGCGCGGTGTTTCTTAAAAAAGGATTTTCTCTGAGCAGAGGCAAAACCATGTATGCGGTAATTTCGCCGCCAAGTGTCATGAGGGCGCGCATTGCAGCATCCTGAACCCCGAGATTATCATCGCGCAATGCGATCGAGATCAGAGGGTATACAGCCCTTTCATCGCCTTCTGACAATGTCTCTGCAGCAGAACGCCTCTTTGAGGCGTCAGGATGGCGGAGAGCTTTAATCAGTCTGTCGAGTTTTGCTTTATTCACTGGGATCTTCTACTCCATATTTTCCCTTTACAATTAATTAATGAAAAAATTGCGCTATTTTTTTATCCATGCAATTCAATCACGTGTTATTTATCGGCTTGGAATATTTAATTCTTTAATTAGTTGGTAATAAGAAGAGGCACAGAGGAACAAAGGCACTAGGCACAAAGAAAGTGTAAAGAATAATCTAAAAAAATAGGCCTACAACGTATTAAATTTAAATTTTAAAACTACAAATTCCAATTTTTCATAACTCTGTGCCTTAGCCACTTTGTGCCTCTGTTTTACGCCAATAAACCATCTGTGAGTCATTATTTTGACTAGTTTTGTATTTATAAATCTATATTTTTCAGCAAGTTGCGTCGGGCATGGTATTTGAATGTACCATGGAAAGTTTAATCAATGATGAAGAACGCGGAAATAAGCAGCAAAGGATCAAAAGGGAGGTTCGGGCACAATGGCTGAAGAGACAGGCAAAGATCAAGAAAAAGAAGAAGGTAAGGCTGAAGAAGCGCCAAAAAAGAAAAAAGCAGTCAAGAGCAAGAAGGCAATGATGATGATTATTATAGGCGTTTCTGTTGCTGTGGTCCTTGGAGTTGGGGGGTTTTTCGGTTATAAAATGATCTCAGGCAGTAAAGGGCAGGCCGCAGAAAAAAAACATGACTCAGAAAAGACACTTCTGGTGGGTATTGATCCCTTTGTATTAAACCTTGCTGACCAGGGCAGATATCTCAAATTTACTATCCAGCTGGAGCTGAACGATGAGAAAATGCAGTCTCTTGTAACAGATAAAAGCTCCCAGATCCGTGATGCGATAATAATGCTTGTAGGCAATAAGCCCGCTCAGTCCATCGCGAGCACTGAAGGCAAATTCCAACTCAAGGACGAGATACTTCTCAGGGTAAATCAGATCATGGGCCCTGACGCTAATGCCTTTAAAAATCTTTATTTCACTGAATTTGTAATGCAATGACAGACAAGATACTTTCACAGGATGAAATCGATGCCCTGCTTAAAGGGGTGACCGCCGGCGATATAAGCACAGAATCAGAGAAAACGCCGTCATACGGCATGAGGTCCTTTGATTTTACCAAGCAGGAACGTATAATCCGCGGCAGAATGCCCGGCCTTGAGATAGCTAATGACACATTCACGAGATTATTCAGAAATTCAATATCAGCGCTGATCATGAGATTTATTGATATTAATATCCACAGCGTGGAGATTATAAAGTTCAGTGAATTTGTAAAGACCATTCCTCTGCCTTCGAGCATAAACATATTCAAGATGGAACCCCTAAAAGGCTATTCGTTGTTCGTAATGGAGGCCCCTGTGGTCTTTGCTTTTATCGAATATTTCTTCGGCGGAGCGAGCGTAAAGAATATCAAGTCAGAAGGAAGGTCCTTTACTCCAATAGAAAAAAGGATTGTGCAGAGGGTTGTCGATGCGGCGTTACACGACCTCGGGGCCTCATGGGCCGGGATCGCGGCATTGCGCCCTGAGTTTGTTGATTCTGAGATGAACCCGCAGGTCGTGACCATTGTTACGCCTACTGAGATTGTAATAAAAATAGAATTACATATGGAGATAGAGGACTTTAAGGGAAAGTTATTTTTCTGCATCCCTTATTCAATGATAGAGCCGGTTAAAGACAAGCTTCATTCCGGCATACACGGAGACAAGTTTGAGCTCGACCAGAGATGGGCCATGATGTTCAAGGAGATGCTGATGGAATGCCAGCTTAAAATGACCGCAGAGATGGGCCATGCAAACATGACATTCGGTGACCTCATGAAGCTTAAGGTCGGCAGCATTCTTACTCTGAATAAATCTGTGACAGATGAACTCCTGGTAAAGATAGAAGACACCCCTAAATTTAAGGGGGTTCCCGGGTTCAGCAAGGGAAATCAGGCAATAAAATTAACCAGGGTATTATGAAAAATTATATAGAAAGGAGTTTCTCATGAATGAAAAGCAGGAAGGATTTCAGGATGCAGAGTTTAAAGACCTGAAGGAAGAAAAGGCCGCATTTACGTCCAGAGACATAGAATTCCTACTTGATATCCCTGTAGATATAACGGTAGAGCTCGGGATGACAAAAATGCCGATAAAGGAACTTTTGCAGCTCGGCCAGGGATCTGTAGTTGAGCTTACGAAGCTTGCCGGCGAGCCTATGGAAGTTCTGGCAAATAACAGGCTTATCGCGCGGGGCGAGGTGGTTGTAGTTAATGAAAAATTCGGGATCAGGCTAACGGATATCATCAGCCCGACAGAAAGGCTGACCCAGCTTAAATGATCGGAACATATATGCAAATGGCAGCGGCCCTGATATTCGTAGTTCTGCTTATATTTGCGGCCACGTTTGTACTGAAAAAAAGACAGAACAGGACAGACCGGCTTATGAACATCATCGGGTATCAGTCCTTCGGCCCCAAAAAAGGCGTTGCGGCGCTTAAGGTCGGCGGAGAGGTCTTGATGCTGAGCATCACTTCAAGCGATATCAGGCTATTAAAGGTGTTCAAAAAGGATGAGATCGATACCCCTCACGACGGGGGTGTCCGGGGCAAGCTTGAAGAATTAAAAAATGCAGGGGTGCAGGTAAATTGAGAAACTCAAAACTCAAAATTAAAAACTCAAAATTATGGTTGATCGTTAAAAAAATTTCTAAAATTAAATGGCCCCTGCTGTCTGCCGCTTTTATTTTTATTCTCCTTTTTTTAGCAGCATCTCCTGCGCATGCATTTGACCTTAAGCATTTTGAGTTCAAAGATTTTGATAATCCGCTCATACAGGTTTTTCTTCTGATAAGTTTTCTTTCTTTATTGCCTGCGGTGCTCATAATGTTTACCTCTTTTACCCGCATTGTAATTGTGCTGTCCCTTGTGCGTCATGCCTTAGGAGGTCAAAATATTCCCCCAAATCCTGTAATTATAGGGCTTTCAATGTTTCTCACATTTTTTGTTATGTCCCCGACCATCAATACAATAACAAAAGATGCAATTGCGCCTTATATGGATGAGGATATTACCTTTGGCGAGTCGCTCGAAAAGGCAGCTCCGCCTATAAAGGCATTTATGCTGAAGCAGACGCGGCAGAAAGACCTGGCTTTGTTCATCAAATTAGCAAAGGAGGCCGTTCCAAAGACTCCTGAAGAATTGCCGCTGAACATCATAGTGCCTGCATTTGCGATAAGTGAGCTCAAGACAGCCTTTGAAATGGGGTTTTTAATATTCCTGCCGTTTCTTGTCATAGACATGGTCGTGGCAAGCATACTTCTGAGCATGGGTATGATGATGCTTCCGCCTGTTATGATATCGCTGCCTTTCAAGCTGATCCTGTTTGTCCTGGCTGATGGATGGAATCTCATAGTCGGTTCCATGATGAGGAGTTTTCAATGACAGTTGAACTGGTAAGGGATCTTTCAGGGGAGAGACCATAACGCAGATCCAGGAATTTACGCTGACTTTTGTTCCTAAAATACTGGCGGTGTTTGCCTGCGTATTCATACTTATGTCGTGGATGGCAAATATCTTAATTACCTTTACAGTGAACTTGATACAGAATATGCCTCAGTATATACGATGAAGAACGCACAGATCATTAATGACATGGGAGCGCTTTCCCAATACATGACTAATTTTTTATTTATCCTGCTCAGGGCAAGCGTTTTTTTCAGCATGCTGCCGGTCCTTGGCAGCAAAAGCCTGCCTGCACAGTTCAGGATGGGCATGGTAGTCTTTATTTCACTGGTTCTGACCCCGGTGGTGAACTTTGCAATCAAGGAAGACAACCTGTCCTTGCTGATACTTAAAGAAATACTCCTGGCCGTTGTACTCGGGCTCTCTGCGAAATTAATCTTTATGGCTGTTAACATGGCAGGACAGTTTATCAGTAATGCAATGGGCCTGTCTATCGCAACGGTGTTTAATCCGGAGATGGGGCAGTCTACTTCTGTGGCAGAGGTCTATGGAATAATGGCCATGCTGTTGTTCCTCGCGGTCGATGCCCATCATGAACTTATATATGTTTTTGTGAAAAGCTATGAGGTCATACCGGCAGGCCAGCTCAATATCAATCTGCTTACGCCTGAGGTAACGGCAATGGGAAGCAGGTTCTTAATGCTTGCATTTAAGTTAAGCGCCCCGGTGGTTGTCGGCCTCCTGCTGGCCAATCTGCTGTCAGGCTTTTTATATAAGGCAGCCCCTCAGATGAATATATTCTTTATTATCTGGCCGATAAATCTTTTTCTGGGATTTTTGCTGATTACCCTGAGCATTCCGGCGTTTTCATATGTGCTGAACATTAATTTTGATGAAATAAAAGTTGAAATGATGAGGATTATGTCTTTGGCGAAAGGATAAAGATGGGAGAGTATAAAAAAGCAGCATATAGTATTTTCACTCATTCTCGCCGAACATCCTGTTCGTCTCCGAGGCTTTTGCCTCTTATTTTTTAAATATAAGTTGCGGACTATCGGCAAGAGAGACCGTTCAAATACCATGCATTGTCGGTGTCACTTTTATTTTGATTAATGCTTCGCCGGTGTCTGTCTGTCATAATAAATACTCTTCCCGGTTATACT
>JACQXH010000110.1:0-1043 GCA_016208845.1 Nitrospirota bacterium
CAAAGACCAGAAAATCAAAATACTTGAAAATGTCAAAGGCACTTTTTATCTTTAATATATTAATACTGTTTACCCTCGTCATTTTGTCTGCTCCTGCCATCGCGGCAGAGGGAAAGCGTGTGATAATAACATCTCATACGCTCACGGCTGACAACAAGAATAATATTGCCGTATTTGAAGGGTCTGTGATAGCCAAAAGCGAGGATTTCACGATCTTATCCGACAGGATGGAGGTTTCTTATAACAACACGCAGGGAGAAGTGACAAAGGTATATGCTTATGGCAATGTAAAAGCGATCAAGGATAATCGCACCATATTTTCAAAGGAAGCGACATATTCAGGGGAAGAAGGAAAGATCGTTTTTACCGGCGAGCCCAGGGCTGTTGACGGAGAAAATGTCATTGCCGGCAATGAGATTATTTATTTCCTCAAGCAAAACCGTACAATAGTTAAAGGCAGCCGCGTAATTTTAAAAAAAAGGGATAATTGATGCACTCTCTTAATATCAGCAGCCTGAAAAAGACCTACAGCGGCAAAGAGATTGTCACTGACGTCAACTTTGGTATAAACTCAGGTGAAATAGTGGGGCTTCTCGGTCCGAACGGCGCGGGCAAGACAACTACCTTTTACATGATACTCGGACTGATCACTCCGGACAGCGGCACTATTTCGCTGGATGGAGAAAACCTGAGCGACGCACCTATGTACAAGCGGGCCAGAAAAGGCATCGGCTATCTGCCGCAGGAGCCCTCGATCTTCAGAAAATTGAGCGTTGAAGATAATATAAAGGCTGTGCTTGAAATATCAGATATTAAAAATGAAGAAAGAAACAGGAAGCTTCAGGAGATCCTGGAAGAACTCAAGCTCCTGCCGCTTCGCAAGCGTCAGGGTCATCAGCTCTCGGGCGGGGAGCGCCGAAAAGTGGAGATAGCGCGTGCCATAGCGGTAAATCCGCTTTTCATTCTGCTTGATGAGCCCTTTGCAGGCATAGATCCTCTGTCGATCACAGAACTGAAGAAAACTATCGAACAGCTGAAAAATA
>JACQXH010000110.1:1111-5706 GCA_016208845.1 Nitrospirota bacterium
GCAGTCGATCAAGCTCCTTCAGTTGCCGCAGCTTGAGCTCTCGCAGACATTGAATCAGGAGCTCATGGAAAACCCCTTCCTCGAAGAAATTGTTGAGAAAGAGCCGGAAGAAAAGACTCAGGATGCCGAGTCTCTGTTAAGGACAGAAGGGCCGGTTCAGGATACATCTGAAGATATATTGGCCCCCCTTGAAAAGATGTTTGGATTTACTTCTGATGAATATTTCGAAGAAAGAGGGAGCGACGGGCGGGACGTCGGCTACTTCACGGGCGACTCGGAAACACCCTCGCCTTTTGAAAGAAATACCAGAAAAATGAACCTGTATGAATATCTGCGCTGGCAATTACAGCTGTTACGCATTTCTGATGATGTGAAAAAGACTGCTGAAATAGTGATCGGCAACATTAATGAAGACGGCTATCTGCAGGCCTCCGTGGAGGATATCTCAGAAATGGCGCAGGTTGAAAATAATCTCGCCGAAGAGGCTATCGCGCTGATTCAGGGCTTTGATCCGCCTGGCGTAGGTGCAAAGAATGTACAGGAGTGCCTGCTCCTGCAGATGAAAAATCTCAGCCTGGAAAATACCCTTATAGACAAAATTCTAACAGAAGGTTTTGAGGAACTGGAGAAAAAAAAATATAAGGTCCTTGTAAATAAATTAAAGGTGTCCATGGACGAAATCCTGTCGGCAGTCAAGGTCATTGAAGGATTTGAGCCAAGGCCCGGGAAGAATTACTCAAGCGAAGAGATCATTCATGTGATCCCTGACGTCTATATCCTCGAAGATTCTGACGGGAACTTTATCATAATGCTTAACGACGAGGGGATGCCGAGGTTCCGGCTCTCAAACTACTACCGGAAACTACTTTCAAAAAAGGATGACCTGGGGCGGGAGGAGAGGCAATTTCTTGACGACAAGCTCCGCTCGGCAATATGGCTCATGAAAAGCCTGGACCAGCGTAACAAGACTATCTACCGTGTGACCGAAAGCATTCTCAAGTTTCAGGAGGACTTCCTCAGGAAAGGGGTGCAATACCTGAAGCCTTTGACATTGAAAGACGTTGCCACAGATGTCGGCATGCACGAAAGCAACATCAGCAGGGTCACATTCAACAAATATCTGCAGTGTCCGCGGGGCCTCTTTGACTTTAAAGTTTTTTTCAGCAATGCCGTTCAGGGCGGAGAAGGCGATGTATCCTCGTCCATAGTCAAAGATACAATTAAACATTTAATAGCACAGGAGAACACGCAGTCTCCTCTAAGCGACAGGGAAATAGTGGAGACCCTGAAGGGTATGGCCATAAACGTCGCCCGGAGAACTGTAGCTAAATACAGAGAGGACCTTAAGATCCAGTCTCACAGCAGGCGCAAGAAATGGACTTAAATAAGTCACAAAGTGGCGAAGGGACAAATACTCAAAGACAAAGGTTGACTTTGTGCCTCTGTGCCTTTGTCCCTTTCTCTTTCACTATTTTGATTATTAACAAGGAGGATAAAAATGAACATTATCATCAATGGAAGACATCTGGAGCTTACAGACACCTTGAAGAATTATGCGGAAGACAAGATCCAGAAATTCAGCAAATACCTGACTAATATTTCTGAGGCAACAATAACATTGAGCGTGGAAAAATACCGGCATAAGGCTGAAGTGCTTCTCAAAGTTAACGGGGCCATGATACAGGCAGAGAGCATCACAGGCGACATGTACTCCTCTGTTGATGAGGTTGTCGAAAAACTCGGGAGGCAGGTCAAAAAACACAAAGAAAAACTGGTCTCCCACAGAAAAGGTGAAGAAAATGTTTCAGAGGTTCCCGGATCCGAAGAATCGTTTCAGCCGGTCATAAAAATGAAGGCTTACGACATAAAGCCGATGACCCCTGAGGAGGCGGCAATGCAGCTGGAACTGCTTGAGAAAACTTTTTTCGTATTTACTGATTCGTCCTCAGGGAATATCAATGTTCTATACAAAAGAAAGGACGGACATTTCGGGCTGATAGCGCCGGCAAAATGAAAGGCCCTAAAAGCAACAAGCTTTTTTCAGTTATAGTGACCGGCCTCTCCGGCGCGGGCAAGACAGTTGTCCTGCATGCCTTTGAAGACAGCGATTACTTTTGTGTCGATAATCTGCCCATGTCCCTGATCAAGACCTTTGTCCATCTTTGCTGCAAGACCCCGGACATTTCAAAAATAGCCATAGGCATCGACATAAGAGAAAGAAAATTTTCTGCTGACCTGGCCGAGACCATCTCATCTCTGAGGAGGTCGCATTCCATAGAAATATTATTTCTTGAGGCAAAGGACGATACGCTCATAAGGCGGTATAAGGAAACAAGGCGGCCCCATCCTCTCGGCTATAAAGACCTGAAAAAAGCGATCAGCAAAGAAAGAAAAATGCTTGCCGGCATAAGAGAAGCATCTGACCGGATAATAGACACTTCTTCATTGAGCCCCCACGAGTTGAAAAAACTCATTACGCAAATCTACTCATCAGAAAAAGAAACACCGATGTCCGTATCCCTCATTTCTTTCGGCTACAAATACGGGGCACCGCCCGAGGCTGACCTTTTATTTGATGTGAGATTTCTGCCAAATCCGTACTTCATAAAAGAATTAAAAAAATTTAACGGCACGAACCTGAAGATAAAAAATTTTCTTTTCGGGAAAAAAGAAACTCAGAATTTTTTCGCCAAGCTTTATCCGTTAATGGATTTCCTCATCCCCCGCTACAAAGAAGAAGGACGGAACTATCTCACGATCGGTATAGGATGCACAGGCGGCAAGCACAGGTCTCCGGCCATAGTTGAAGCCATCCATAAACATCTGCAGAAACAAAAATTTAATGTCAGGGCCATTCACAGGGATATGGATTCAGCCGTATAAGAGATCCTTCTGGCAGACAAACCGGCTTGCTTCTTTACAGCAGGATCCTTCATTTCCATGCTCCCTTTCCGGGAATTATGACAACCCCCAGAACATAGGGAGGGAATATTGAAGAATGAAGATATGCGGAATTAAGCGTGATGAGGGGCCTTGCAGAGGGGAAGGTATCAATTATCCTGCGGGCGGCCTCATTGCCGTGCCTTGAGACATCAAAGGCAAATATTCCGCCTCTTTCCGTAATTCTCTCCCGAAGGCCCGCATCGGCAAGCATATCTCTCATGGGCACAAATTTTGTCCCCGGTATCCACATCATTATATTTGCGGCGATACTTCTCTCATAGCCGTCAGCATCGGCTATAACAGACAGACCTCGAAAATCTTCAATTCCATTCTCCTTGAGTTTGCCAGTGAGCTGCAGGGATAATGCCCTGTACGGAATATGAAGCCGCTCGACCTTTCCTGCAGTATCAGGGGAAAAACCCACAAATATCCTGCCTGCAAGAACTATAATGGCAATTCCCGCACATAAATAGGCTAATGACCTGAACCCGCTCTTTATATTGTCCGTCCTGATAAAAGAAAAGACCGTTAGCGGCAGCGTGAAGAGAACAGGCGCCAGCCAGCGACTTGAAAAATTACCGGCATTGAGGGAAAAGATGACCAGTAAAGGGATCACTAAGCCATATAAAGCGAGCAGCCGGAACAGCCTGAGGCCGCTGCCGGCTTCATTATCCTTTATTGAAAAATACCGGCGGAAGATGGCCCACGTGACAAGAATATAAACAAATACCTCCATGAATGAAAAACCGATCACAGAAACAAGCCTGAGAGGCGGGGTGGAGACCATTTCTCCTGCCCTGGCCCTGGACATTGCATAACGCACAGACAGGAAATCCTCCTGTGCCAGCCAGAGAAAATGCGGTAGAAGTACCAATATGACACAAAGCACAGAAAGTAGGGTCCTTTTATCAAATAAGACACGGCGGCCTTCACTTCCGGAGAGTAGTGACATGAGGAAGGCCGTGAGGAAAAAGACAAAATTGTATTTGGACAGAAGTCCCAGGCCTATGAATACACCTGAGAGCACATAATGCCTTGTTTTCGGTTCCCGCATCATGCGGATATACACATGACACGTCATCACAGCCATTAACGACACCAGGATCGTATGTGTCAGGTCCCGGTGGGTCTCATACGAGTATGTCGGAAACAGCAGTAACGAACCGGTAATGATGAGGGATCGCTTTCTGTCCCAGAAATTGCGCGCAGTCAGAAATACAAAGTAATAAAACAAAAAAAGCAGCGAATATTTTACCACGGTTAGAGTAATGATGTTCATGCCCAGCACGAGTGAAACTGCCCTGATCAGCCAGCTGTATAGAGGGGTCTGCTGATCCTGCCCCAGAGAAAATGCCGACGCGTCAAGAAACTGCTCGGCCTCGCTCAGTTCCATTGACGTCGAAACAAAAAGCCTGAACACAGCATAGGCAAGACAATATAGAAAGATAACCCCTGCTGCAGTGTAATTTTCATTTCTTTGAGAGTCGGCAGTTCCAAGAAAATGCAAAAAAGTAGGACTTGTCAAATTTTTAGTTGAAATTATCTGAGTGGCTTCTTTCAACTTTCTCATTTTCTCCTTTCAGATAATTTTAACTGCTCTTCCGAAAAAACGGCCTCACCAAATGCGCCGGGATCGATTATCTTGAGCAGAC
>JACQXH010000111.1:0-2584 GCA_016208845.1 Nitrospirota bacterium
CAGGACCAGGACAAGCGCGACAGCACCCCTGTTATCTCTGAGGAGGTTATCGGAATAAAAATTGTTAAATGATAAATTCAAAATATTTGGTTCTTTCTTGATTTAGTTGAATCTATATTTAGAGTCTGTTTATAAACTCCGGTTTTACTGTCATTCCGGCTTGTCCGGAATCTTTTTTCAGAAGGATTCCCGACAAGCGGGAATGACGGCTTTATAGATCATTTATGTTATTTTCAACTTTTTCACGAATGAACCTTATTTCCCCTCTTTCGTGCTTTAATAACGCTCTACCCCTCTTCTTTTGCCCCCATAGTGATTGATATGAGAAAAGGCTGGAAATAACCAACCTTGACCCTTACCGCAGGCGGAATACCATCACCCATGTCCCATGATTCCTTCCACCCTTCATCCTTCTTTGCAGAAAGATACTCAAATTTTACCTCTCCGACATCCGAGTCTATGATCTCTTCATCTTCCTTTATCTTGTCCGTAAATTTTTTATCAGGAAGAATACCTTCGGTCAATATAAGTTTCCCGTCTTTATAAGCGTATCTGACCCATTTGAATCCGGTGTCTGATGTAGTCGCAAAAAGGATGAAGTCTTTTTCCCCCTGGAATAATATCACTTTCTCTTCTTCATATGTGACCTGATATGGAAAGGCAGATTTTATCGTCTGTGAGATCAGGCCGGACAAGGCCCTCAGCCTCTGGGTCTCCTGCGTCTCTGCCTCCCCTTTTTCCCATGCCCTTATCCCCAGCCTGAAGCCGCTGCCCACAATAGCCACAACAATACTCAGTATGGTTATTGCTATTATCAGTTCAAGAAGAGTAAAACCTGACCTCCCCCTTGCCCCCTCCCGCAATGGTAGGGGGTTGGAAGGGGAATTGTAAATTGCAGAATTATTCATTTTAAGTTAGTAATTCCCCCTTTTCTAAGGGGGAATTTATTTAAATCAAATTCTCTTTCTATTTTTCTTTTTTAGCTGCCTTCAGGCTGACAAGTTCGATCGCTTTTTGCTGATTAGGCATGTTAGGCCATTCTATTTTAACCTTTATTTTCAATAGGTTCATGTCTTCATTATCAAGGGATTTATCATCTTTCACCTGAGTGTAATCCTCAGCAGGGGAAACCTCGGTCTCCCACGTGAATCCATCACCGAATTCGCCTCTGCCCTGAACAGGGTCAATATTCATTTCTTCCATCTTGTCCTTTGCATGAACAATCGCGCGCGTGTAGTCGCAGGAGGTTTTGCTGGCCCTGAGGCCGCCGGAAAATAACTGCATGACCATGACGAGGCTTATCGCAAGTATTGTGATAGCCACCAGTACCTCAATTAGGGTAAAACCCGCCCTACCCCGATGTGCCGGGAAGGGGGAATTGTAAATTGCAAATTTCTTTATTTTTGATTTTTGCATAATTTATTTATAAATATTTAGCCACGGATTAACACAGATTATCACGGATCTGCCTATCGGCAGACGGATAGAAACAGATCAAACAGTTCTTAAATAAAATTACAAACTATGAAATCCAGAGGTCGCGAAGATAAGAAACTTAAATTCACATCTTCTCATCTTTTTATTTCTGCAATCTGCGTCCATCCGTGCTAATCCGTGGCTAAATGTTTTTTGTTATTTAGTTCCTCTTCACCTCGACTTTTCCCGTTATCCTGCCGATCACTATCGTGAATGCCCTTCCCTTCGCGTCTTTCATGTCTATCGTTCCGCCACTGGAACTGCCCTGAGGGAAAAAATCTATTCGTGGCTCGTCAGTCATGTTCTTCAAATTAACCTCTAAAGCCGCAGGCAAGGTCTTATAAATTACAGGCGGGGCTTCCTCATCCGCGCCTTTACCTGAGAAATCAGTATACAGGCCATAGGCCTTGTCCTCTTTCCATAGCACAAATGAATATGTTTTCTTTTCTGCTACTGCGTGGCTTCTTGCATACCTTAGTGTTGCGGACATATCCTTCGCAAGTGTGCTCAACTCAAGGAAACCGCCTCCTGAACGCATGGCAATCCCTGCAATGCCAAAACCTATTCCTATGATCACAAGAACAATTATGAGCTCGATAAGGGTAAAGCCGGCCTGTGGAGAATTAAATATTGCGGAATACCTTAATTTTGTATTTTTCATTTTGCATTTTAACCCTATGCAGAGTCTGTTTATAAACTCGACATTAAGCCGTCATTCCGGCTTGTCGGGTCGTTGCGACCGGGCAAGCCGGAATGACATCGAAAAATATTGATTTTACATTTTGAACTTTATTTAGCCGTCTTCCAGCTCTCAATATCAGCATCCTCGCCTGTGCCTCCGGGTGAGTCGTCCTTGCCATAAGAATAAAGGTCATAATCACCATGACTACCGGGAGATTCATAATGATATTGATGCCCCCATGGGTCTGCCGGTATTTCCGACTTCTTGAGATATGGCCCTGTCCAGCTTTCAATCCCTGAAGGTGATGACAGAAGGGCCTGCAGGCCTTCTGATGATGACGGATATTGTCCGACATCGAGCCTGTATTGATCCAGCGCCGTACCCAAAAGCTCTATCTGCGCAAAAGCGGCCTTTTGTTTTGCCCGC
>JACQXH010000111.1:2667-11191 GCA_016208845.1 Nitrospirota bacterium
GAGTATGATCACTACAACCGTTATTTCTATCAATGTGAAACCGCTCTCATACCTTTGATATCTTTTTTTGTTAGTGTACATTTCACTTTTCATACATCTCCTCCATAGATTAAAAAAAAGGTTCAAGGATTTAAGAAAATGAAAATTCAAAATGTAAATCTCAAAATTAAGGAGTTTTTTATTATACTTTCTTCTTCCATAATTTTGATTTTTGATATTTAATTTTTGATTTATCTTTAAAACGGCAGTTCATTTATGCTTAATATGGCCAGGAGCATAGCCACGACAATAAAGCCGATAATGATCCCCAGCAATAAGATCAGTATGGGACCAAGTATCGCGAGGACCCTCTTGACCGTGGTCCTGACCTCCATATCAAAACGGTCCGCTATTTTCACGAGCATCTCATCCAGCCTTCCTGTCTCTTCACCTACAGTCACCATATGCACTGCAATAGGGGGGAAGATATCACTGTTTTTTAGGGGCTCTGAAATGCCCCTGCCTTTCTTGACCTCGTCCCTCACAGAGGAAATCACATCTGAAAGCCGGTCGCTCCTCAATGTGCCTTTAACGACCTGCAGGGCGTTCAGGATAGGCACCCCGCTTTTCAAGAGCGTTGCAAACGTGCGGGCAAAGGTTGCGACCGCTGCCTCTTTATAGAGCTTGCCGAACAACGGAAGCCTGAACTTTATATTGTCCCACCATTGCCTTCCCCTGTCGCCCCTGAGGAAATAGCCTGAATAAGCAATTAATCCTGCTGCGCAAAGCATGATTGCCCACCAGTAACTTGTCAAGGCGTTGCTCACAGCAAGCAGCATTATTGTCGGCAATGGAAGAGCGCCGCCCATATCGGAAAAGATCATTTTAAATTTCGGCACAACAAATGTAAGGAGCAACAGGACCGCAGCCCCTCCTACAAATGTGACGAAAAGCGGGTAGATAAGCGCGGAACGTATCTCCCCTTTTATGGCCTGAGAGTTCTCAAGATAGACCGCGATCCTCGAAACCGTATCCTCAAGAAATCCTCCTGTCTCTCCCGCCTTTACCATATTTACATAGAAGGGCGGAAACACCTCAGGGAACCTGGATAACGCCTCTGAAAAAGATTTACCGCCTCTTACCTGAGAGTATATTTCTTTTAAAAAGTCCCTCAACGCCTTTTTTTCGGTCAGGTCCGACAGCACGAAAAGCGATTTATCAAGCGTAAAGCCTGCATCGAGCAGAACGCCCAGCTGATATGTGAACGTCATAACATCCTTTTCTGTAACGCGGGAATGAAATAACTTCAGGAGATCGATATCCAGCGCCTTCTCTTTTCTCTCCCTGCTCACGCTGAGAGGGAAGTAACCCATGTTCTGCAGCTGGTCCACGGCAAGGCGTTCATTCAGCGCCTGAATCGTCCCTTTCATGACAGCGCCTTCACTGGTTGCAGCTTCATAAAAATAATTTTCCATCACATTTTCTCTTGCGTGACCCTCAAGACTTCCTCAATAGTAGTATATCCCTGTTTGATCTTGTGCCAGCCATTTTCCCTCAGCACCTGCATTCCCTGGGAGATCGCTCTTTGTCCCAGCACATCAGCGCTTGCCTTCTCGAGGATCAACTGCCTTATCTCCTCTGTCATCAGCATCAGTTCGAAAATTCCGGTCCTTCCCTTGTATCCTGTCTGCCTGCACTCATCACATCCTGTGCCGTGGAATGCTGTAATGTTCTTCTCCGGCAGTTCTATTTTATCAATAAGCTCCTGAGGAGGATTAAAAGGCGCTTTGCAGTTTGGGCAGATCAGCCTGACAAGTCTCTGGGCAAGCACACCTATCATCGATGATGCAACAAGAAATCCCTCTATCCCCATATCAAGCAGCCTTGTTACCGCACCAGGGGCGTCATTTGTGTGCAGAGTGCTGAACACCAGGTGCCCGGTAAGCGCTGAATGGATGGCAATGTCGGCAGTCTCAACATCCCTGATCTCACCTACCATAATAACATCAGGGTCCTGACGGACAATATGCCTGAGGCCCGTCGCAAATGTGAGCCCTATCTTGGGCATGACATGTATCTGGTTAATACCCTCGATCTGGTATTCAATAGGGTCTTCTATTGTGATGATCTTCTTATCAGCAGAGTTAATTTCTCTTAATGACGCATAAAGAGTCGTTGTCTTTCCGCTACCGGTCGGCCCTGTTACAAGAAGCATGCCGTAAGGCGCGACGATAAGCTTCTTATACTTTTCCAAAGTCTCTTCAGTAAAACCAAGGTGCTCAAGAATGACCAGGGTGCTGCCCCTGTCAAGGATCCTCATAACTACACTCTCTCCGTAAATAGTCGGGATCGTCGATACCCTGAGGTCTATGTCCCTTCCTGAGACCCTTAATTTTATCCTCCCGTCCTGGGGAAGCCTTCTTTCCGCAATATTAAGCCGCGACATTATTTTCACCCTTGATATCACAGCGGCCTGCAAACGCTTAGGGAGCGGTTCAAGCTCATTTAGCGCCCCGTCTATCCTGTATCTGACCTTCACGTTATTTTCGAACGGTTCAATGTGTATGTCGCTCGCCCTGCCCTCCACAGCCCGGGTAATGAGCATATTCACCAGCTTGACTATAGGGGCCTCAAAGGCCATGTCCCTAAGGTGATGGACGTCCTCAGTGCCAATATCTATTGATTCTATCTCCTCTTCTCTCATGCCTTCCATTATCGTTGTCATCTGGACATCACTGCCGAAATACTGCTCGATCGCCTCCATTATGTCTTTTTCACTGCTGATGAATATCTCTAGCGGCTTCCCTGTAAATACATGAAGCGCATTGACCGCATATTCGTCAAGCGGATCGGCCATGGCTATTTTAAGCGTGTTGTTTTCCATGCCTACCGGAACGAGTTTGTACTGCTTCATAAATTTTACTGTGGGGTAGGAGTGATCAGGAATTATCTTGGGGAACTCTGAAAAGGGGAGATACTTGAAACCGAGCTGATAGCTTAATGCGCTGAGCAGGTCACCCTCGGCTATGAAGCCAAGGTCGATCAGTATCTCGCCCAGCCGTTTGATAACATTGCCCACTGAGGATTGCTCTTTTAGAGCGACCTCGAGTTTCTCAGGGGTTATCAGCTTCCAGTTTAGCAGGATATCGCCGATATTTGACGGTTTATTAATTTTTACTGCCTTACCGCTCATAGGATTGGATTAATCCTGCATTTATTCCGGGAACAGAATTATTTTTTTTCTTCTTCACCCGCAGGCGCATTTATTTGAATATTGCTTTTCTTGAGATAATCCTTAACGTCTTTCAGTTTTCCGAGAAATTCTTCTGTCAGCTTATCCGCTTCTGTCTGGTTAGATATAACATGAGGCGTAAGCATTATTATTAATTCTGTCTTGTCTTTAGAATTGACCGTGTAGCGGAAGAGATGTCCTAAAAGCGGGATCGCGCTTAATATGGGAATCCCCTGGTAGTCCTTATTTTTCTTTTCTTTTATTATGCCGCCAATAATAACCCCCTCATTGTCGGGAACAACAACTGACGTTTTTGTTTTTCTCGTAGAAAATGACGGATATTCCAGGCCGCCGACAATCTGATTCTTGCCTGCGTTAGACACCTCCTGCTCAATATCAAGGACCACTGTCCTTTCGGTGTTTATGCTCGGTTTTATTTTTAATTTTATTCCTACTGTTTTATATTCAATATTCTGTGTCAGTGTTGAATTTGATGTTGTCGCAGTAGCCGCTGTTGTAGAGCTTGAGGCAGTGGGTATCTCCTCCCCAACATCAATGCTCGCCTCTTCCTGATTTCTCACAAGAAGCCGCGGGCTTGAGAGGACGTCAACCTTTCCGCTTGATGCAAGGGCATGGAGCAAGGCAAGGAACTTATCAGGCTTAAATAAAAACAATGCCAGACCGTTTGCATTTGCTCCAAGACCGGAACTTGCAGTAAGTGACGACGGATCAAGGCTGTCAGTTTTAAAGGGCAGCGCAGGAATTCCGGACTGGCCGGAAAGGCCCTGTCCTATGCCTGTAAAATTGTCATTCCCGCTTTGCACGCCCCTGAGACCTGACCACTGAATTCCGAATTGTTCATTCCTATTAAGGGTCACCTCTGCTATCAGGACCTCGATGAGGACTTCCTGGGGATAAATATCAAGTTTCTTTATAGTATCTGTTATCTCCCTGTACATACCCGGAGGCGCAAGAATAACAAGAGAATTTGTGTTCTGAAGCCATTGTTTGGCTGTCTCAAGAAGGCTTGCGCTGGAAGAAAAGATTATCAGGCTGTTGATCCTCTCTACAGGGACCAGGGAAATATTGCCTTCTCTTGTCAGATTCAATGCATTAATTATATCGGTGAGCTCATCCGAGATCGTTTTGACATCAGAATATTTCGGCTGGTAGAAGAACATCCTTGAATTATTAAAGGAGTCTGCGTCTACCTCCTTAAGCACAAGAAGGATCCTTTTTATGTTGGATGATACATCATTGATTATGAGCAGGTTATTCCTCATATTGGGAATTATACTGCCGAACTGGGAAATCAGCGGCTGAATAACCGGTGTAAGCTCTCCCACCGGAACATATTCCACAGGGATAATTTGAGTTATGACCCTGTCCACATCAGAAACACCTTCAGATTCTCTGCCTTTTTTGACCTCAATAGGTTTCTGTTTGGCAACAGCACCGGGAACGATTTTATAAAAGCGCCCTGATTTAACAAGCGCAAGATTATTCACCTCGAGGATGGATTCAAAAACACTTAAGGCCTCGCTAGCCGGTATTCTTCCCGTAGAATGAATAGTAACCCTCGCGTCCACACCCGGGCTTAAGATAAAGTTTTCTTTTGTTATGGAACTGATAGTATTGATCACATCCCTTAGATCAGCATTATCAAAATTAAGAATTATATAGTTTTCCTCTTGGGGCTTCGGTAAGAAGGCCCTTACCTGTTCAGGAGAAAATGTAGTTTGAGGGGGGGGCCGGAGCAGCAGGCGGCAAAACAGGCGCTATTGGTCCGGGAGCCGGAGCCGTAAGAACCGGCAAAGGTACATTTTGCGGTGTATTGAATCGCGGCAGGGCCGGCCGTACAGGTACAGGAGTAGTGATAGCAGGAGGGATAGGTGTTTGTAATGCCGGGCCTGCGACATCCGGGGCCTGCTGCATTTGAACTCCATCAGCCTCAGGAGAGATCTCAAGCGCCGGCATCAAAGGCTGCTGCGCAGGCGCCTGCTGCAAGTTTTCCCCGGTTTCCTGATTCTGCCGGGCAGGATCAGTATCAGCGCCGATTTCATCTTGCGCCATCACAAAACAAGGGGACAACAGTAAAAATAAAACTAAAATAAAACAAGATTTTATCAATGTAATAATTTTCATCCTCAACCGTTCAACAATTTAACGATTATAGCATTAAAAACGTTCCTAATCAATGAAATCATACCCTTCATATCTATTTATGTTAGAATAATCAACCTCGATATGTCCACACTTATCGAAACGATTGTGAGTGAAGACAATGCCCTCCGCCATCGTTCCATTGATATCCTTCTTAAAAATATAAACAGGGACGACCTTCTGAAATATTCTGCAGAACTGGAGGCCTTCAGAAAATTGTCCAGCAATTTATATTTCAAAGTGAGGGCGTCCTTATTCCTGTTTGTCATATGCAGATTTCATCTCCAGAAAAATATTGACGTGAACCCGAGGGGGAATATTCCCTTTAACGCAGTGAAGGCTGCTTTTGAACGGGATTTTGAAAGATCAATAGAAATCTACTGGAATGAGATAACAGGCAACGGCAATCAAAACAGCGCCATTTTCAGCGCCATGGCAGAATCATACCATTATTTATCATTTGACTACCTGCTGGACCAGGTGAAACTCTCTATAAGCCGGCGAAGTGAGAACTTCTATCTTTACAATATCAGCGGCCTTGATGATTATCCATATTCGGTCCCGCCGGAACTTATAACCCCTGATCCTGTTACAGGCTGGAACCCAATAGGAATGGATGCAGCTCCTGTGCGGCTGGACCCGTCACACAGCGGATGGTCCGATATATTCTTTCTTGGAATGGATTTTCCTGAAGGAGCGAGGGTGATCAATATATCAGTGAATCTCAGGATCAATGGAAGCAAAGACCCGATCAAACCGCCATGCGAATGTTACAGCCGCTTTATTGATGAGCCGGTAATTCATCTGACGTCTGTTGATCTAAAACGCTCAAAGAAGATATCCACCATTAAGGAACTGTTCAATCTTGGGAATGACCATCTCTCTCTTTTAAAAGCCGGCGTCATTGCATCCGGTATAGTGCCGCCCTGCTTTGAACATAAAGATATCCTGCTTAAAGATATATTGCATAAATTATTGAACAGGCGCGGGGGCATAGAAATAGTGACACAGGTAAACGGACTTCCAAAGGGGTCCCGCCTTGCAGTAAGCACAATGCTTCTTTCGACGATCATAACCCGGCTGATGAGGTTCAGCAATCAGATAAAAAACCAGACCGGCCCGCTTAAAGAAGATGAAAGACGGATAGTCTCTTCACGGGCCATCCTTGGTGAGTGGCTGGGAGGCTCAGGCGGAGGATGGCAGGACTCCGGCGGACTCTGGCCGGGAATAAAAGTCATTAAAGGAAAACGCGCTGAAAAAGGAGATCCTGAATTTGGCATAAGCAGAGGCTGCCTTCTTCCTGAGCACAAAGTATTCTCCGGAGAAGAAATATCAAATGAAGCTGAAGAAAAAATAGTGAACTCCATAGTGCTTGTTCATGGCGGGATGTCGCAGGATGTAGGGCCTGTCCTTGAGCTGGTCACTGAAAAATATTTACTTAAATATGAGAAAGAATGGGCTGCCAGAAAAAAGGGGATCCTTTTATTCGATAAGATCGTTCACTCTATAAGAACCGGGGACATGAAGGAATTAGGCCGTCTGACAACACAAGATTGGGAAGATTCCACACAGCAGATCATCCCCCGGTCCAATAATGCATTCACAGAAGATCTGATCGGCCGCCTCAAACAGGAATTCACTGACGATTACTGGGGATTCCTGATGCTCGGCGGTATGTCAGGCGGGGGCATGGCCTTTATTGTTAACCCTCAGGTCAAAAAGATCTTTAAAGAAAGAATCGCCAACATCATGAAAGAGCTGAAAGACCTGTACCGTTCATCCTATCCGTTCATCATGGACCCTTTGGTTTATGATTTTGAGATAAATCATGCTGGAATTTCTGCCAGCTTACTGACCGGCAAAGACGCTGTGATGCCGGAAATCGGCGCCGGCGATAAATTTCCCTCTGAAACATCCCTGGCAGATCATGATGAAAAAGTGATCAAGGAAAAATACGGCTTTAATGCAAGATCACATGAACATATGAAATCAATGCTGAAGACAGGGGAAATAGGTCTGGCTAAGAACCGCATGCCTCTGTCCACAAAAATTCAGGACGTCAATGTTGATGATATTTTTCAGTTCGAAAAAGAAAAGAATCCCCCTTTGCCCCCCTTTGTTAAAGGGTGGGAGGGGGGATTTTACAATATAGGAATGGACGCCCTAAAGAGAAAAGAGATTGCAGTTGTTACCCTTGCCGGCGGCCTGGGCAGCAGATGGAGTCAAGGCTCTCCCACTGTAAAGGCTATTAACCCTTTTATCTGCATGGAAGGCAAATACAGAACGTTCCTTGAGATTCATCTTGCAAAAAGCAGAAAGAGCGGGGAATTATGCGGCCGGCAATTACAGCATGTCTTCACCACAAGCTATCTGACACACAAGGCAATAGAAGATTATCTTAAGATGTTTCATAATTCCGGTTATAAGGGAAGCATATATCTTTCAGCCTCAAGATCGATAGGACGCAGGGTTTACCCTATGGAAAGGGACCTCAGATTTTTCTGGGACGAGCAGCCTCATCAAAAATCAGATGAAAATACCCAGCACGTTCTGGAAAGCAGCCGCGAAGCGTTAATAGACTGGACCATATCACGGGGTGAAGGAGACGATTACTCTGAGAGTGAACCCATGCTCAGATTTAATCCACCGGGGCACTGGCATGAGATCCCGAATATGATGAAAAACAGTGTACTCGCAAAAATGCTGATCGAGAACCCTAATTTAAAATATCTGCTTTGTCATAATATTGATACCCTGGGCGCATACGTTGAACCATCACTGCTGGGAATGCATATTGCAAATCAATCATGTCTTACCTTCGAAGTAATCCCGAGAAGAATCGACGACCGGGGCGGTGGACTCGCAAAAGTGAACGGGCATATTCAGTTGATAGAAGGTTTGGCTTTACCGCGCGAAGAAGATGAATACATGTTAAGCTACTACAATACTCTTACAAATTGGATTACAATAGATCATCTGCTTGAATTTTTTGGCCTTGACAGAGAGATGATAATAGGTGCTGAAGGAAATCATCACTTAAAGGAAAAAATATCAGATGCAATTCATAATATAGAAATAAGCATCCCTGCATACGTTACTATAAAAAATGTAAAATACCTATGGGGCAAAGGGCAGGAGGATGTATATCCT
>JACQXH010000033.1 GCA_016208845.1 Nitrospirota bacterium
TGAGGGGAGTCTTACTGTTGATGAGGAGATACTGATCTCTGCGGGTATCAAGCCATACGAACAGGTCATGGTTAGCAATCTGAATAATGGTGAACGGTTCGAGACCTATGCCATTCCAGGGCGACAAGGTTCAGGCACAATATGCCTGAACGGCCCGACCGCAAGAAAGGGTGTGGTAGGAGATAAAGTTATAATTTTCTGTTATGAATATTATACTGAAGAAGAGCTTGGTAATTTCTCTCCTAAAATTATCAGGCTTGATTCAAAAAATAAACAATTGTTGCAGTAAATAATCCTGCAGACTTGATTTTTTCTATATATGTTAAAACAGCCTCTCCCTAAAGAAATCTGTATTATCCTTACCTACCGATGCAATGCCAGGTGCAATATGTGTGATGTATGGCATCATCCAACCAGGGCTCAGGATGAGATAAGCGTGAAAGAAATTGAGAAATTGCCGTCCGGCTTGCGGTTTATTAACATTACAGGCGGAGAGCCGTTTATTCGTCAGGATATTACTGAAATAATTGAAGCGGTGCGCCGCAAAACAAAAAGAATAGTGATAAGTACCAACGGGTTTTTTACAGAGAGAATAGTTGATTTATGCAAAAAATATCCAGACACCGGGATAAGGCTAAGCATAGAGGGACTTCAGAAGACTAACGACGCGATCAGGGGGATACCGGATGGATTTGACAGGGGGATAAGGACTTTGCTTGAGTTGAGGAGAATGGGCATCAAGGATATCGGCTTTGGCATGACAGTTCAGGATATGAACTGCAGGGATTTGATACCTTTATATGAAATATCAGATGCGCTTGGTTATGAGTTCGCTACAGCGACACTCCACAACTCGCATTATTTTCATAAATTGGACAATCGCATCCGTGATCGGGAAGCAGTAAGCGGAGAATTTGCAAAGCTTATTAAAGAATTACTGAAATCAAGGTCAGTAAAGAAATGGTTCAGGGCATATTTTAATTATGGCCTTATGAATTATATCTATGGCGGGAAGAGGTTTCTTAAATGTGAGATGGGCGCCGAATCCTGTTTTTTAGATCCTTCCGGGGATATCCTTGCCTGTAATGGTATGGAGGTTAAGATGTCATTGGGTAATATCAAGGAAAAGGCGTTCGATGAGATATGGAACAGTGAAGAGGCAGAGAGAGTCCGCGCTGTAGTGAAAACATGCGAAAGGCAGTGCTGGATGGTGGGAAGCGCAGCGCCGGTGATAAAAAAACATTTGCTCAAACCGGCGGCATGGATTGTTAAGAATGAATTCCGTGTTATGGTGGGCAAAGAGCCTTATTTATATTTTTCAAATAAGAAATGAAAATCGCTGTAACAGGCACACGCGGATTTCCCGGGGTGCAGGGGGGCGTAGAGAGTCATTGTGAACAGTTATGTGTTCATCTTGTCAGGCTGGGATGCGATGTCACGGTATTTACCCGAAGGCCTTATATCGATCCCGATTTAAAAGAATATAAAGGCATATCTTTAATACCGGTCGATTGTCCCCAAAGCAAATTCCTGGAGGCATTTGTCCATACATTTAAGAGCGTACTGCTGGCACGCAAGCTTCAGCCGGGTATTCTGCACATTCACGCTATTGGCCCGTCACTTTTTGCGCCCCTGGCCCGTATTTTCGGGATTAAAGTAGTGGTCACTAACCACGGGCCTGATTATAACAGGAAGAAATGGCCTTTGCCGGCCAGGATGTTCCTTAAATTCTGCGAATGGATGGGTGTGGTGTTTGCAAGTGAAATTATCGCCATTGCAGGCAACATCGCGGAAGACATCCAACGCAAGTTCAGGAGAAACGCCTCAGTTATCCCCAACGGTGTCCAGATCCCCATCATTGAGGAAACAGACGAGAGTCTGAAGAAGTATGGTTTACAGAAAGGAAAATATGTCCTTTCAGTGGGAAGGTTTGTGCCTGAAAAGGGGTTTGATCTTCTGATGGATTCATTCAGCAGATGTGATCTGCGGGACTGGAAATTGGTCATTGTCGGCGGACCTGATCATGAAGATAACTGGAGCAGAGGTCTGAGAACAAAAGCGAACATCATCAGGAATATTGTATTGACCGGTTTTCTGAAGGGACAACCTCTGAGGGAAATTTACAGCCATGCCGGCCTTTTTGTGCTGCCTTCATATCATGAAGGTCTGCCGATAGTATTGCTTGAGGCTATGAGTTACGGGCTATCGTGCATTGCAAGCGATATCCCGGCAAACAGAAATGTTGAAATGGATAGCAAAAGATTTTTCAGGGCAGGGGATGTCAATGCGCTGTCTGAAAAGATAACGGAGTTTATTGATAAGCCATGGGAAGAGAAGGACAGACAGAATCAGATAAGCCTGATCACTGAAAAATACAACTGGGAGGATATAGCGCTAAAGACCCTTGATGTTTATAAGCGCATTTCATAGACTCCCTGGTCTATTTCTTTACCTTGAATAACTTAAACAGTCTTTCCGTATTATCTTCATAAACGAGTTCAACTTCATCAGAATATTTGTCCATTTCCATCAATTCCCCGTAATAATCCCACTTGCTTAACGCCCTTTCGTCAATAGCGATATAATCGACATTGTAAAGCTTTGCAAAATGAACTACATCGGCACTGCCGGCGTACGGCAGCATTGTGTATTTCGAATCGCTGTAAAAACTGACATAGGGCTTTTTGCCCATGACATTTAATTTTTCGTATTGCTCTGTTACATTTGTTTTTAAAAAATGACCGGCCCGCTTATGTTCCTCAGGTTTTGGCGACGGTTCAAAACTTTCAAATGTCGAATATTTTAGATATGACAGGCTTCCTAAAACAAGAATTGCGATCATGATGTATTTAATGTTCATTTCAAGAAATACTGATGCCTTGTTTTTATTGACATTATAATAATGTGCCAAGCTCGAAATAACGGCTTGCGATTTTGTAAAACCGCCTGATGAAAATATTAAGAGATATACGACAATAAGGAGCGTCTGTGGGGGAGTAAAACAGGGATCAAAAGCTTTATCAGTATGCTTATTTCCTGAATGAGATTTTTCTGATACTTTCTTGCAAAAGCAACCGGATCTTTAAGTACATAGTCTTTTAACGACAAAGTTGCATTTTTATCCCAGCCCTTCAGTTGCGATTTGTCGTTATTTAACGAATAAGCCAGCTTGTCAAAGGGGTTTTCAGGGGTATTTACCACTTCGTGGTATTTTCTGTCACCGCTAAGTTCTCCCAGTAATATGCTGATAGTACCCTTGCCGGATAAGCTGAATTTTCCGGTATAATTTATTATGAACAGCATATAGGGAGAAATAATTAATGCAAAGATCAAAGAAAGGGTTACTGTCCGCAGGAGATATCTTTTATTGAATTCTATCTTCTCGCTGAATACCCCGAAGACCTGCAGAAAAGGCAGCGTTAAAAGGAAGATGCCCTCAGGCCGGATGAGATATGTAACGGAAAACAGGATGCCGAGTAAAATATGATCTATCGCATTATTTCTTTTAAGCGAGATCAAAAAAAGCAGGATTGATAAAAGGAGAAAGCATATGTAGAGAGCATCTGCATATCCCTGAACAGAAACTATTATAATAACAGGGTAGACAGCAAAAAGCAGGGCGGCAAATAAGCCGGCTTCTTTATTGTACAGCTTTTTGCCTATCAAATAAGATAGAAATATGGATACACAGCTTGATATAAAAGACACCAATTTGGCGGAAAAGAACAGATCCCTGAAGATCAGATCAATTAGTCCGATGAACACAGGATATCCGGGCGGATAAAAAACACCTGTGTTGTAATTCTCGCCAAAAGCATACCTGCCGCTCTCGATCAGGTTTTTCCCAAGACGCGCATAGGTTGCTGTATCCTCAACAAGATTCGGGTCGTCGAATTTAATTATTCTTGCAACTGCCCCGATGAGCAAGACAACGATTATTGTAAGATGTTCTCTTTTTATTTTCACGCGGTCAATTCAATGATAATACAGTCCTGAAAATATATCTTATTATTATAACGAAAACAAGTGCTTTCACGTCAATTGCGAAAGCTTCTCGCCTCGGCGAGTCGCCCAAGGTGACCGGACCTGCCTACCGGACAGGCAGGCAAGCCGGAATGACAAGAAAGGACGCATGTTCTGTTCACGATGAGCCAATACAATATGTTGGGGCTAACCATCAAAAAGCCGGATGCGCCATCTAAATATGAATGGGGTTTATTTTGAAAAACGAAGTTGAAGAAAAAGTGGCTGAATTTTATAACACCCTCGGATGGGAGACAAAAGACGGCCACACAGATGATGCTTCAAGATGGGAAGACCTCAGGGGATGTGCAAAAGAATATGTCAGCAAATGCAGATTAAGGGTCTTGAGGCACATACCGGATAGCGGAGAAAATATGCTTGATATGGCATCCGGCCCCATACAATATAAGGAATATTTGGAATATTCAAGGAATTTCAGGAAGAGATATTGCGTTGATTTGTCGTCTAAGGCCCTTGACGATGCAAAAAAGAAAATCGGGGACCATGGGGTCTTTCTTCAGGGAAGTTTTTTCGATATTGATTTGAAGGAGAATTATTTTGACTGTTCAATCAGTCTTCACACAATATTTCATATTGACAAAGAGAGACAGGAAGAGGCCGTGCGTAAATTGCTCAAGGTAACAAAGCCGGGCAAGCCGGTTATAATTGTTTATGCCAATATGCTGATGAGCGATCTCCGGATCGTTCGATTTTTAAAGAAAATAATGAGAAAGGGACCGGCAGCCTCCGACATTTATATTTATGCATATCCGTTGGGTTGGTGGGACAGATTCAGCGACGCCGCTGATATTAAAATCCTGCCATGGCGCTTTTTCGGCTCCGGTCACCAGAAAAGACTTATACCGGATAATCGGATTGGCAGAATATTGTTCAGCATTCTATTTTATATTGAAGACAAATTCCCCCGATATATTGCCAGATATTGCTACTTCCCTATGATAATCCTTACAAAAAAGAATAAATAGCGGATAGTGAATAATTTTATCCTTATTTGACCGAGTAACACAAGAAGCCTTGTGTGCATCACATTTCTTTATATCTGGCGACCAATGAACGCCATGGGATATCGTTATTGACTATGGACTTCCATATATAAACAGACATGGCAGATACCAGGATAATATGCGGTCCGGCATAAATACCGGCAAGGTTTGACAGGACGAATAAAATCGAAGAAGCGATGATAATAAAGACATCGAATGATATTTTCTTGGGAAAGGCCAGGACTGAGAATCTCCTGTAAATTATAATTGTGCCTGTTATTTCCAGCATTGCAATGCTAAGCGCAGTAGCAGTGGCGGCTCCAACCATGCCAAGGCGTGAAACAAAAATTATATTTAATAAAATATTAATTATGCCAAAAAAGATATTGATCTTCATATATAGTCTGTGCTGTCCTGTCATCTGTAAAAAGACACCGGACAGGCCGGTGGCTGAATTAATCAGGTGTACTGCTGAGAGAATAACGAGTACAGAATAGCCGGCTTCAAACTCGATCCCGAAAAAGTATCTCAGGATCAGCCGGCCCTCCAGGATCAACACTAAAATTATCGGCATTGATATGCTCAGTATCCATCGGGAGCTTTCACGCGTTATCCTTTCCAGTTCATGATGATCACCTGACGCATGCGCCGATGACATTAAAGGCGGAATAATTGTCCCAAATGCAAACATTGGGAAGTAGATCAGTAGGACGAGCCTTGACGCCACGCCGTAAATACCTACTGATCTCGTATCCGTAAACATCCCGAGGATCCACATGTCCGCTTGAGTATAGAGCAAGAGTATTACGCTGGCAAATATAATTGACGCGGCGACGTCCATGATCTGTTTTTTATCATATTGCCCTTTTATATGTCTTAACGGAGATATCACATGTGACAAGTACTTAACTGATAAAATTACGGCACATAATTCTCCTGCGACAAAGGCTGCTGCCGCATAAAGAGGAGAAACACCCTTAAGGGACAAAAGCAGGAAGATCGCTATTCTGACAAGAGGCGAAATAAGATTTTCAGGTAAAAGCGCTTTGTACGTATCCTTATATGCTTTAAAGACGCCCGCAATTACATCCCTTACTGCTCCGGCAGGCACGGCTATTGCCACTACAGGAAGCAGCCTTAAGAGCATATTGGAATGGAAGATGCTGACCGAGATGAATTTTGAAAATATCATAATAAGCAATATGAAAACAATTGAGAACAGCAGGCTGAATTTAACCGCATAATGGATCGTCCCGTTAAGCCTGGCGCTGTCTTTTTGATCGATGTAAAGAGGGATAAATCTCATCATGGTCTCTTCCATGCCGAATTTTGCGATCTGAGAAGACACTTTTACGAGGCTTAATGCCAGCAAGACCTCCCCTATTCCCCCGGCTCCAAGGAATCTTGCCAGAATAACCTGATTGAGAAGATTAAGCGCTGTCGAAACCACTTTTAAGGCAAATGCTATTGCCCCGCCTCTGGCGCTGACACTTAAGCTGTCTTCTTCAGGTTTTTTTTTAAATTCTAAATGATTGATTGGCATTTTATATTCTGCTTTGGCGGGATCTAAGTGAGATTGCCAGTCTGTATATCTCCATTAATTTCTGATAATGCCTATCATAGTTCACTTCCTGCTCTATAAATAGCCGTGCCTTTTGTCCCATGGCTGCTATTGCGTCAGGGTCGTTAATTAAATAATTAATTTTATCCGACAAATCGGCCGGATTACCGGATTCAAATGTTAATCCTGTTTCTCCGTCTTTCACCATTTCAGGAATGCCGCCTATCCGCGCCCCGATCACCGGCTTTTTCAAGGCAAAGGCCTCCATAACAGACACCGGATAATTTTCATACCATTCAGAAGGAATAATCACAGCATGGACTTTTTTCAGTTCGTGATAAAGCTTCTCCTCTGCAAGAAAATCCACAAATTCCACATTCTTCAGGCCGTAATAAGCTGATTTTTTATCGGCCCCTCACCTATGATCCTCACCTTCAGATTTTTCTCCTGATGCTTTTCTGCAAGGATCTTCAGTGCGTCAATAAGCGTAAACAGGCCCTTCTCAGGCACGAGCCGGCCAAAGAAGGTAAAAGTCAGCCCGTTATCATAGTTTAACGGCATAACATCATTATCTAATGCTTCAAAATTTCTGATATCAAGAGGATAGGGGAGATGAACGCTCTTTTTTTTAAAACCCATTTCTTCGTGCTTATATTTCAGGAACAGGCTGGGAGCGATAAAGACATCCACATTTCTGTATACGTCGAGAATTTTATGGTGGAGATACATTTCGGCAGACACTAATGCGCTCCTCAATAGGGCCCCTTTTACACATCTGAGTTTTATAGCACTATAATACTTCCCCTTATCACAAGCCTCGCAGGGGTTATCATGCGCAAACATCAAATAAGAAGGACAGATCATTTTGTATTGATGAAGGGTCATGACAACCGGTATATTTCTTTTCCTGAATTCATACAGAATTGAAGGAGATATTTGCCGATGAAGGTCATGAATATGAACCATGTCTGCTTTATATTTGTCCAGGAGACCGGAAACGAGTTTCCGCGCTTTAAATGAATAAAAATTTCTGCAGGCGGCCAGCAAATAGTTGCCGATATTGCAATTGGTTTCAAGATCAATAAACGGCATAAAATACTCTGAAGTTATACAGGGAAGATTGAGTGGATGCTTCATTGAGAAGAAAACAGACTTATGCCCGTGTTTTTCAAGTAACTCGGCTGTCCTGAAGTATATTACGTCTGACCCTCCAATGACATGATGAAATTTATTTATATGAAGTACTGTAAGGCGTTCCAGGTTCATTTTATATTGCCCTACAAGGCCCCTCTGTCCAGAGTCCTGTACTGTATCGCCTCCGAGATATGTTCTGCATTTATCTGATCTGATCCTGCAATATCTGCGATAGTCCTGCTGACTTTAAGGATTCTCGTGTAGGCGCGGGCCGACAGGCCGAGTCTCTGCATTGCGGTTTCAAGAATGTTTTGGGCGTCAGGTTTGAGCGTGCAGTATTTTTTTATGTGTTTTGAACGCATCTTTGCATTTGAGTATAAATGGTCTTTTTTGAATCTTTCGACCTGGATTTCTCTTGATCTCTGGACCCTTCTGCGGATATGTTCTGAAGATTCTCCGCAAAAATCCTTTGAAAGCTCCTTGTAAGGGACAGCCGGGACTTCCACGTGAATATCTATACGGTCAAGGAGGGGACCTGACACGCGGTGCCTGTAGCGGTGGATCTGGGAAGGGGTGCATGTGCACTGGTGATGTATGTCCCCGAGATATCCGCACGGGCATGGATTCATCGCGCATACGAGCATGATAGATGACGGGTAAGTAATGGAGCTTACAGCCCTTGATATAGTGACAGAGCCGTCCTCAAGAGGCTGCCTCATTACTTCGAGCACGTTTCTCTTGAACTCGGGCAGTTCATCGAGGAACAGTACGCCGTTATGAGCGAGGCTGACTTCACCGGGCTTCGGGACCTGCCCCCCGCCGACCATGGCCGCGTCTGATAATGTATGGTGTGGAGAACGGAAGGGCCTCGTGGCGAGCAGAGGCTGAATGAGCACGTTGTGCCCGCCTGCAGCCGCAACTTCCAGAGCGCGCTTTACATGCTCCTGACCTTTTACATCAAGAAAATCATCTTGATAAAGAGAATTTTCCCTCATGGCAGAATCTATGTTTATGGCCGTCGGCTGAGAGTTATTCGTTCCTCTTAAAAAATCTATCAGCGCCGGCAGGCTGTCAAATCCGTAGACCGGCACTCCGGTGACGACAGCAGCCTCCTGGGCATTTTCTGCAGGCATAATCAAACCCTTCATTTTTTTATCTCTTGCAGCGATAGCCATTGAGAGAGCGCCTTTGACCGGTTTTATCCTTCCATCCAGCGACAGCTCGCCGGATATTATATATCCTTCGACATTGCGTGTTTCTATGATGCCTTCAGCTACTGTTATTCCTATTGCGATGGGAAGATCAAAGGCCGAGCCTTCTTTCTTAATGTCAGCCGGGGCAAGATTTACTGTTATCTGTTTCAGAGGGAAATTGAAGCCTGTGTTCTTAAGCGCAGCACGAACCCTGTCTTTGCTTTCTTTCACTGCGGTATCCGGAAGGCCCACGGTTGAGAAATGGGGCAATCCCCTTGATGTAATATCTACCTCAACCTCAACGACATGGGCGTCTATTCCTATCAGCGCTGCACTTAATATTTTTGAAAGCATATCAATAAAATATATAACAATGATTTATGGTATTACAATTCCATATGATCAGAACTTTACTTTTGGAGCTTCTTTCTCAGCCTCGGGGATCTCATAATATTCAGATGCTGATACATTTGCCAGTGCAGAAAAGAGCCGTCCGAAAACAGTTCTTCTGTAAGTATTCAAAGCCTGCACGGATTCATTGTATCTTTTCCTTTCCACCGAGATCCTGTTTTCAGTGCCTTCAAGGCTGTCCTGAAGTTTGAGGAACGATTCATTTGCCTTCAGTTGAGGATACTGTTCCTGAAGTACGAGAAGCCTTGACAAGACGCCTTCAAGCTGGTTTGAGGCCTGTATCTTGTCTTTTACACTATTTGCCTGGAAATATTTTGTCCTTGCATCTGCGATGTGTTCGAAAAGCTCTCTTTCGTGCGAAGCATATCCCTTAACAGTCTCGACAAGGTTCGGGATCAGGTCATATCTTCTTTTTAGAAAGCTTCCACCCCCAAAACCCCCTCCTGAATTTCCGCCACCCCAGCCGCTTCTCCTTCCGCCACCCATCATATTCATCGCAAAAAAGAGAAGTAAAAGACGCGGATGTTTTATGAGGAGATAAATAATACCTAAAAAAAACATGGCGCCAAGTACAACGTCAAAAATCCCAACCTGCCTTCTCACCCTTGCCCCCGGCCCCCTGCCAGTCGGGATCGAGTCGTATCGACTTGCCCCATTCTCCGACATTCCGGTTATCTCTACTCCTTCGCTGGATGCAATTATGTCAATAACAGCCAACGCACCGGTATAGATTCCAGCCGAATAATTACCTTGTCTGAAATAAGGGACGAGATACTGTCTGCCGATGCTTCCTGTAAGGCTGTCCGGCAGAATGCCCTCAAGGCCATAACCGGTCTCAAATCTGTATTTCCTGTCCTGAACAGCCACCAGCAGCAGTATCCCGTTGTCTTTGCCTTTTTGTCCGAGTCTCCATTTTTTATGAGCAATATTCATTGAGAATTCTTCAAGAGGTTCGCTTTCAAGGCTATCTATGGTCAGCACGACCATCTGAGCAGTGGTCTTTTGTTCAAGTTCAAGAAGGTACCTGTTAAGATTTGCCTCTGCATCACCGTTTATAACCCCTGCAAGGTCAACCACATGATTATAAGGTTGGTCCGGGACAGCGATCCCGGCTGAAGATATATTTATCGCAGCTAACGCAAAAATAAGAAGCATTAAGATTAAGGGCTTATTCTTCAATTTCATCAATGATCTTCCCTAATTTTCCCGTAGCTGAATAGCAGTCCCTGAATATCGCATTAAGCTCTTCATCTGAAAATTTACCCTTGTCATGTTTGGCCATTAAAACCTTTGCAAAAGAGCTGGTATTTATGCCTGTTTCTTCCGAGAGATTGGAGATTACATCACTTTGCCTGACCGGAGGCTGTTTACCATGCAGTATGATAATGCCTCTGAAAAGAGGTATGTAGCCGGATATCGAAGAGAGAATGTTCTGCGTTAATAATTTACTGTCTCCTGCTGATGATAAATATCGCTGTCTTAGCCAGATCAATTTACTCTTCAATTCCCTCTCGCACTGCAGCCTCAAAGCCATCCTGTGAATTTCAAGATATTCGAAAATATCTTCACCAAAGACGGTCGAATGGATCAGCTTGAAATTCAGAAATTCAACCGGAAATACATCGAGGGATTTTTCTATGTACTCAGGCGTCATGATAAGAGGCGCAGCTACTCTGTCTTTACCATATTTTTTGCCGAGAGGCGCAAGCACTTCGAGGAAATAGAAATCCATCTCTTTCAGCACAAAGATCGAATTGATGTCAGAGGTCTTGCTGTCAAAATCATCAGTAACGGCAGTGCCTGTAATATGAATAGAGTGAACAGCTCCATGATATTTATTTAACACATCATCAAGGAAGGGTTTTATACTCTCTGCTACGAGAGGCTTGAGTTTATCCAATGAAAGATCAGCCATTTTGTTATATCCTCCGGAAGGTATTAATTAAAGAGACAAGTTTTGAGTTATGGTAGCAGATATGGACGGTTATGGAAATGACCATTGATAATTATGGTTTCAGCGTGGAGGGCTAACATTTCAGAGCCATCAAGGGCATTTATTTTTTCTTTTCTTGTGTTGCTTTTAACAGTTGGCTGTACCGCCCGAAATGTGAAGGAAAAAATGGAGATAGTAATTGAACCGCTCCGTTCTTATGAAGAGTGCGTGGAATTGATCAGGGGGCAGAGCCTTGAATATTCATTCATGACCTCTCAACCTGTTAAATTCAACATTCACTATCACAGCGAGAAGGACATCATGTATCCGGTTCTCATGGACAAGGTCCCTGACTGGAGCGGGACTTTCTCAATAAATGAATTAAAGGATTATTCCGGGGAGCAGGAACATTTTTGCATGATGTGGGAAAATCCGAATCCCGAAGAAGTAAAGCTTACGTGTGAATACAGGGTCATCGGGGAATAGCATATCAGGGAGCTTCATCAGTCAACATCCGTTCGCCGTAAATTATAAACTCAAAAAAGTTGATGCCGGGCGTGGCGTTGCTTGTGAACTTCATGGTAATTATGGAGTATAAATGGAATTATCATCAAAACATATGCAAAGGCAGATATTAGTATTTTCCCTTGGCGTTTTATTTCTGGCCTCCGGTTGTGAAACAGCTCCATCGGACAATGTCATAAGGGACTTGCTCGCAAGGCATCTGGAAGCAAGGAAATACAATGTCATAAAAATAGAAGTTGGCAGCATTGATCAAACACCTCTTAGTGAAAGAAAATACATGACACCGAAAGGCTATATAGTTGATATCCCCGTGATAATTTTGGAGGCTGCTGAACCTTCTGCGATTCTGATGATCAAAAAAGGAGACCAGCTGACATTTGAAAACGTCCGCATTACAGTAAGAAAAGCCTCTGGTGAACCGGGTGGATGGGCTATCGGCACTATCACTGGTATTCAATTGCCTTAATATGCCGGGTACCTGCAGGGTAAAAGAGAATTCAGACACGGATAAATACAGATTTTTCTTATGGGTTTGTAAATAAGCCAATCCCCCATCCCAGACCCCTGTCTTCATAATCTGCCGTTTTCAGGTTGAACAATATTGATGCTTTTAGTATTCTTTAACGATGCTCTCGGCAAAAAGAAAAGTCGTTGTTACAGGGCTTGGCATGGCGACCTCTCTCGGCCTTGATGTCGAGCAGAACTGGCAAAAAGCGCTTGAGGGTGTATCTGGCATACGCGCACTCGCTCTTAAGGGAACAGGGAAATCCCCGGTACAGGCAGTCGGAGAAGTAGAGGAAAGCGACTGGCAGAGAATACAGAATGAATTTCCTGAATATGCGGAGGTCGAAGGAGAAAGAAGGTCCTTTTTTGCATTATGGGCGGCAAAGTCTGCGCTGAAGGATGCGGGATTGATACATGAGGGGTCTGGTCGATGCGACTCGTTTCCGAGGGTCAGGCCTGCCTGCCGGACAGGCAGGGGTCAGGTCGATACGACTCGTTCCCAAGGGGCAGAAAAACAAAAAGAGAGAGAATTTCGAAATCCGGACTTTGAAATAGCTTCCCGTTACGGCGTGGTCCTCGCAGCAGGCCTCGGTATCAACAGGCTTGAAGACGTGCAGAAATGGGCAACATCAGATGGAAAGTTTGATTATTTACGCTTCGGCAAAGAGTACAAAGAAGTGCATAAAGAGTCTATCATGAGGAACAACGCGAACAGGCCTTCTTCTCTTATAGCAAAGAAATTCGGGTTCCACGGTACTAACTGCACTATCACTACAGCATGTGCCTCATCTACTCAGGCGATCGGCATAGCCTTCAGGGCTATCCAGAGAGGAGATGCAGACCTGATCGTAACCGGAGGCTCTGACTCCATGATAAACCCTGTTGGGCTTGTCTTTTTCGTCCTGCTTGGCGCTGCTGCCATATCAGCTGAAAGCCCGGGCACAATATGCCGGCCTTTTGACAGAAAGAGATCAGGGCTCGTAATGGGAGAAGGCGCCGGCATCGCGGTTCTGGAGGAGGAATCTCATGCGCTTAAAAGGGGGGCTGAGATATATGCAGAGGTTACCGGTTATGGTTCAAGCATGGATGCCCATCAGGTAACTGCGCCCCACCCTCAGGGAACAGGTGCAGAACAGTCTATGAACAGGGCGCTTGGGGACGCACGTTTAAGGCCTGAAGAAGTTGATTATATCAATGCTCA
>JACQXH010000128.1 GCA_016208845.1 Nitrospirota bacterium
AGGTCAAGAGTATTTTGGAAAAACTAAAAAACCTGTGACATATCCTTTATCCCTGCCTCTGCAAATCCCCTGGCCCGCAACAGGCAGCTGTCACACCTCATGCAAGGAACATACGCGTAATGCGTGATGCGTGATGCGTGATGCGTACTATTCTTTAACTCATTACGCTTTACAGATAACGCGTTACGGTTTTTCTGCGGATCATAACAGCTCCATGTCATGGAGTAGTCAACTCCCAGTTCAATGCCTTTTTTAATTATTTCTGCCTTTGTAAGATACACCAATGGCGCTCGTATATTGAACCTTGAGGCCCCCTCAACAGATGCCTTTGTTGCAAGATTGGCCATCGCCTCAAAGGAACTTAAGAACTCAGGCCTGCAGTCCGGATAACCGCTGT
This sequence comes from Nitrospirota bacterium, assembly GCA_016208845.1. GTDB lineage: Bacteria > Nitrospirota > Thermodesulfovibrionia > UBA6902 > BMS3Bbin08 > JACQXH01. The sequence continues at coordinate 398 of JACQXH010000128.1, forward strand.
AATCAATGGCGTTGGCACCGATAAAGATATCACAAGCGCCTATGCTTTCAGCCCAGGCAAGGGCAAAAGAAAGAAAGATAGTATTTCTCGCAGGCACATAAGTGACAGGAATCAGTTCGGGGTCACGAGTTTGAAGAATAGATTCACGATGCACGATACATGATGCATTATGTTTTGTATCCGGAATCTTGTATCCTGTATCATGTATCCTGTCTTTCGGCACTTCCATCTCAGAGGTCAGTGCAGAACTGCCGATCTCCCTGAGGTCGGATTTTATGATCAGATGTTTCCGGACCTTCAGCGACCCTGCAAGTCTTTTAGCGCGGTCCAGCTCTACCCTGTGTCTTTGCCCGTAATCAAAGCTGATCGCGTACAATTCAAAACCCTCTGACCTCGCAATGGCCAGAGTTGTAGCTGAATCGACACCGCCGCTAAGAAGAACAACCGCTTTTTTCATATAGATATATAAATCGAGGTTAAAGTCTATTGTTTTAGAAGCGCAAAGCTCAAATGTCAAAACTCAAAACTGAGGAGTTTTTTAATCTGAATTTTCCATCCATAATTTTGAACTTTAAGTTTTGATTTTTGAGTTTCTTTCTAATATACATCATCCCCTGTCCCTGCGATACCGTCAGGGCCGGAGCTATAGAGCGTAAAACCGCTGTCAGTCAACTTATATACATAAGGTTTCCCCCATAAATCTCTTTCTGTTGTGACTGATTCGATATTTTCAGGATAATGTCCTTCTGAAGATGCATATATATCAATTGCTGTTTTCAATTGTTCTATCTTCATGCTCAAAGCGGAGCTGTCAAATAATCTAAACGCATCAAAATCAGCCTTGACCATAAATATCAGAACAATGATTACAGCGCCGACGACCGCTCCGGACATTTGCTTCCCGGCCCGCAGTTCAGGCTTTGCTTCTTCCTTTTTAACCGGCACCGGCTCAAGAGACTCAATTATCCCTTTCTCCTTCAGGGCCAATATAGACTTGGAGGTGTCAAATTCTTCATAGGGGCTGAGACTGATGATAGTGCTCACATCGTTGTCGCCGTCAACAAAAGCCAGGATCTCACGCTCCACTCCGCTGAGTTCGTTAGCAAGAGGTTCCCGCACCTTTTTATAGATGATCTCAAGGTCCAGTTTGCTTTCTATAACAGATAATTCATCAACTATCCTGACACCCCCCATAAGCAGGTGCTGCGTGTCAAGAGAAATCGGCAGTTCTTTATCGACAGAAAGCTCCTGAGGAGAAAATTCGTACCTGCCCTCTTTCCAGCCGAAAACCTGCACAATGGCTTCGGTGATCTGATCACCGATTACTTCAGAGAGATCTTCTATTGAGACCCACCCGTTTTTGACAAAGATATTGCCCAATTTAAGGTTCTCGGCCTTTTGGATTTCCAATGCAGCATCCAGATTTTTCTGGGACAACAGGCCTTTTTTAATGAGGATCTTGCCCAGCATATTTTTCTCTGATCTTTTTCTGGATTCCAGTTCAACGATATTGCCGTTTATAAAGCTGAGCCTGATCTTGTCCTGTCTACCCTCAATATGCAGGATGCCTGTTTTTTTCTGGAAATATATGAGCTGCAGAATATCGGCAAGCCCGAATTCCTGTAAAAAACCTTCTAATGCCATTGTTTAAGATACCCTCCTGAGAATGCGCATTGCTGTAATAACGTATATTAAAATAAATCCGCATGCAGATATCCATCCGAACATTGAAGCTACCGGATTCATGGATTCAGGGACGGAAAGCCTGAACCACAGCAGGCTGGAAAAAAGAAAGAAAGTAAACGCCATCAGGATCAGAAATCCGTATCCGGACCACCCATAATAGACATGTCCACTGCCCGGCAAAAAAAGGGTCAGAACCTTTAGCCTGCGGATCCTCCTGCTTTTGTATCGCTGGATCTCGAGTATCCTCTCGACCCGCTCTTCAGGTGTCAGTTCTCCAAGACTGACCAGTGCCTGAAAGCACGAATGGCAAAGCTGATCATAAGTTACTTTCTTTTCGCATTTACTGCAGTATATCTTCCCGCATCTCTTGCACATAAATGCATAAAAACTGACCGTCTTATCGTAAATATATAAAGAGCCTGCCAGCAGAAAAAGAAGGAGTATCCCGATCCACCTGTTAACTGATGAAAATATCCCGAGAAGCGCAGACAAAGGATAAGAATGGGATCGCTTAAACGCCAGGGCCCACA
>JACQXH010000135.1 GCA_016208845.1 Nitrospirota bacterium
GAATAATGATCCCAAGCGAACCGGTGTTTGTCAGCTCACATTTCAGGATGGCTTTCTTTAAGATTATGTCTGCAATATTTTCATAGAGATAAGGCAGGCTGAAGGAGAAATCCCTGATCGAAACAGGAATGTTAGGTATGTTCAATATATCATTGGCTTCTTCAAGCGGCAGAACAACATCCAGCCATATCCTGAACATGTTCTTAGTAAATTGTTCAGATGCCTTCTCAATTTCAAAATTATTAAATGATATTGCTTCATATGCGCGTATAAAATAAAACCAGAAGGCTATCTCGGGCTTTTCAAATTTGTTTTTCAGCAAGTCCATAATCTGGATAGCCTGTTCCAGACGTCTGTTCTCATGAGATGTAAGATACAAAAGGAAGTCGGCCACTGCCAGGCGCTTGTAGACCTGTTCAGGGTAGGGGAACCTGCTGTTGTCTGAAAAAGAGGGCCCGGTCCTGTCCGCGGTGTCTTTTATTTTCTGATGCCAGGTATCTGAAAATTGAGAGAGACTTTCCCCGAATTCATTGTCTCTTGCAGTGACCCAGGCCTGTAATTCCCTGTTATCCCAATAAGTAAGTTCATAGGCATGGTCCAGATAGATATCCCATTTGGACGGAGATATTTCTGTTTGCGCAAACGCAGGAACTGCGAATGCAAGGATAAAAAAGAATAATAAGCGGTACATTTTATTATGTTTCCTTCATTGGTTCAGGCAAACAAGCGCATTTTTCAATTCGCCGCAGCGGTTGGAGAGCCTGCGGCCTGAAGCCGGCGCTATTAACATTTCAAAAGACGTATATCTGTCTGTTCCGAGGAATACGAACCTGCCTGCAGACGGGCTATAACACTCTCTTCTGGTCCCTATGACCTTTAGTATTTTCTTCTTCAGGATTCCCTCATCAAGGGCATTTGTACAGACAACTAAGTCATTTAAAGGAACTCCTTTGATCGAGATATCAGGGGCTTCTGATATTATTTTATCAGGGATTATTCTGCTCCCCCCCGGAACTCCATTTCTTGCAGCCTGCTGAGACCGGCCGTCATGACCTGTTCCGCCTTCACCAGGCGCGCCCTGGAGCCCCGGTCTTTCTATAGACGATGAACCACCGCTGCGGCCGGAGAAGCTGCCAGCCATTGAATTCCCGGAGGCCCACAGTTTTTCAGAAGATACTCCATCTCCGCCGGAGGCAGCATTTGTTGTATTCTGTCCATGTTGGCCCGGAGAAACACCGGCTCCGTTATCCGGTTCACCGGATAACCATGGCTTTTCTATTGAGGTTGAAGCCTCTTTACGGCCTGATGTGCTGAGGTCAACATCCCGGTCAAGGCCCGCCGGGGAGGGGCTTCCATTAAAAAGGGGTTTCATGCCTTCAGATACGGTATCTTTTTGCACAGTATCGCTCACTCTCGTTATCATGTATCGATGCCTCTGCGGATCTTTTATTGCCGGGACAGCAGTTTCTTTATATGCTCTTTCAGCAGGTGAAGGTATGTCATTATATTTTCTCTCCTGTTCATGCAGGTCCCGTTTAATTTCAAATGACGGAATGTTGTTGTTTACGGCTTGCCGCAAAAGTTCATTGGATGATGATATTTCCGCAGCCGCGCGTATATTTTTTGTATTTTTTATGCCGTTGGCAATTATATCTCTCCCTGCCTTTGCATCAGATTTAAATTTTAAAAGCTCGCTCGTTCTGCTGACCTGTTTTCCTGATGGTTCAGGGTCTGACGCCTTCAATATTTCAGCTGATGATACAAGGCTGACAAAATAACTTTTCAATTCTCTTTCATCTGACCTGACAGGAATGGCGATGATAATAACAAACAGGATATGCAGCACAGCAGAAGCAATTACGATCTTCTGAAGGTCCGGTTCTCTGCCTATGTTCAGATGCTGGTTCATTGTTGGTTATATTTTGGTTCTTTCTTATTTCAAGTGGGTAAATTCTACGCAACTAATTTTACCTCTGTAACTCCCCTCCTTAGTTAAGGAGGGGTTAGGGGTGGTCTACCCACTCAATATGAGAAAGAGCCTATATTTTATTGCTAATGTTTGCAAAATAGTGCGGACACCTAATTGATCTGTCGCTCCGGTCTGAGCGACTCCTGGCGAAGGTCCGCATCGGACTTGTTCGGAGCCTTCTTTAAGGAAAGTCGGTACGACTCGTTCCGACTTTCCCGATCCCGAAGCTTCGGGAGGAATGACACATGAATTAAATTCAATACTATTATGCACATCTTATTGCTTCTTTTTTTTATTGCAAACAAGCCTGAACATTGTTAATGCCATATAGGGATTTTTCTGCTGAAGCGCAGTGGCCATGAAATCAACCGGGACATACATCTCCTGGTGATACCGGGAATCCAGCTTATTAAGGGTCTCACAGGCCGTGTCCGTATCTCCACACTCATAGAACAATGATGCCTTCAAATACTCCAGCTCGAACAATATCTTTTGCACTCCGGGGCCTTCATCCAGATTTTGTTTTTTTAAAATGGGATCGATGCGCTTGCTCATGAATTCTCTCGCGTATTCCTCAAGGAGTTTAAGTTCATCGGGTTTATTGAATTCCTTCAGGTATCTCGCAAATATATAGAAGGCAAGAAGGTCATTCCTGGATGTATTAAGGGTCTTAATATTTTTTTTATGAAAGTCAGGGGAATAGTATTCTGCTGCAGATGGCTTCAGGCCGCGATCGGCGGTTTTCTCGTCATCAAGATCTGACTGCGCATGTGCGATGTTCAAAAGCAATATGTGCCCTGGATTGAAACATAAAGAATTATCCCCACTCTTCTTTATTTTCAGGAAATTAACTCAGAAAAAGTAAAGTTTAATGACAGAATATTAATATGATATCGCAATAATTGCCAATATGTCAATTTTGAAATGTTAATAATATTATTAAGCCGGAAAATGAATTTCAGGAAACCACACCTGCCTGCCGGCAGGCAGGGAGCGCACAGGGAGAATTTCTAAATATTAATTTCTTTAATTCCCAAAAGATTCTCTGCGTTCTCATAATTTATCATTCTCTGTAACAGCAACGCTGTTGCTGAATAAATAAAAGAGTGCTCAGAAAAAAATAAAAAAACAAGTCATTTTTCTTTTATTATTAATATCTTTCTCTGGGTTCTCTGTGGTTAATTGCATTTTTCGGGTTGAGTTGTTCGGGTTGACTTAAGGTGATATAACCTATAATATAATTGGATGAAATTTATCGCCTTTCAGGCTGCAAATGATGAAGATTTAAAAGAGATACATAAACTGCGTTATAAGGTCTATGTTGAGGAATGGGGTTTTGAAAAGGCACATGATCATCCAAAAGGGGCAGAGACTGATGAATATGATGATCTATCGGTGCATTTCCTGACCAGAGACGATAAAGGGCAGCTGGTCGGGACTGTCAGGCTGATCTTGCCGACACCTGCCGGCTTTCCAATTGAAAAACATTGCGAAATCAGTGTGAAGACAGATGATATCCCGAGAGAAAAGCTTGCAGAGATCTCAAGGCTCGCCATAAGCAAGACGTACCGCAAGAGAGTCGAGGATAAATATATTTTCGGGCCGGACGAGGAAAGAAGGACCATCGGCAATTTTGACCCTCATGCTCACTACATGAGCAAATACAGAAGAACAGAAGATACATACAGATTCGATGCCCAGCAGACGAGGCGGGTACTGAATGAGAGAAGGGTAAGGCCGGAGACGGTACTCAGCCTTTACAGGGCTGTATACCATGAGAGCAAAAGAAGAGGCATAACCCACTGGTATGCTGTCATGACAAAGGGGCTGTATGTCCTGCTCAAGAAGCTGGGGATCCATTTTCAGCCTATTGGGGACCCTGTGGATTATCACGGGATACGCACTCCTTACATGGGAGATATAAAGAAGATCGAGGATGAAGTGGCAATAAAAGACCCTGAGCTGTATAAGGATTTCATGGAGGGTTTATAGCTGTTTTATTTCACTTATGAGGCCTATTCGAAGATTAGTTAACCTATAAAGAGCTTTAACCACGGATAAACACAGATAAACACCGGCAAGTAAAAAATACAAAATATGTATCAATCCATGTTTATCCTGAAATGTGTTTATCAGTGGTTAATATTTATTTTAATTAATCAGGAGTAAAATGCCGCGTTACGAACCAGCAAGGATCTTTCCTCTGACATCAAAAAAAAGAAATGCTCCTGCAGGAATAAAAGAAGAAACTGTCATGAAAAACAGAAAGAATTTTGGATCTGCCAGTGCCAGATGTGAATTTTCAGTTGACAATTCATTCCGCATAATTACGTGGGATGCCGATATGGAGAGGCTTTGCCATAAACCCGCCCAGACCGTTATAGGCAGGGGCATAAACAAGATCTTCCCGATGCTCTACGAGAAGGTGGCGCTGGTTTTTGTGGACGGAAAGAAAAAACAGATGAAGAAATTCAGGAATTTCTGTTTTTTCGGGTCTGACTTCTCCGCTGATATAATGCTTAAGCCGCTCAAGAACAGGGAAGGAAGAGTACAGGGAGTCTCTGTGGTATTAAGCGGCATTTCAGGCGGGTGCCCTTATGACAAGACCTTAAGCGATTCCCAGCAGATGATAGCCATCGGCAAGATCGCCTCGACCCTTGCGCATGGCACAAGGAATCCTCTTAATGCCATTAAAGGGGCTGTTGTATATCTTACCGGAAAATACGGCAATGAGCCTACGCTTGCGGAATTCGGCAAGATAATCAATGATGAAATAGACCGCCTCGATAATTTCATATCCAATTTCCTCAGTTCTGCAAGGGGCGACAGCCAAAGCTCAACAGCTGATCTGAACAATATAATCAGGACGATCCTGGTTATGATCAAGCCGAGGGCAGAATCTCAGAAGATCAGGGTCTCAAGCAATTTTACTCACCTGCCCCATGTAGTCATAGACCCTTTTCAGACAGAGCAGGCTTTTTTTAATATCATCAATAACGCCCTTGAGGCCATGCCGGAAGGCGGCAGGCTTTCCATCAGAACGTCAGTATCAGTTGAAGACGGGATCAAATATGCGGTCGTCGAGATATCTGACTCCGGCAAGGGCCTTTCAAGGAAGGCGCTCTCAAGGCTCGGCCAGCTTTCTTCCAAAAATGACAGGGAAGGGAGGGGCTTTGGAATTTTTCTCACCCGCGAGATCATAAAGGCCAGCGGAGGGAAATTATTCTGCGAGAGTGAGAGGGAAAAAGGCACTCATTTCAAAATATTATTGCCCTTAAGGACTGATGAATAAATCAAATATCCTGATCGTTGATGATGAACCC
>JACQXH010000136.1 GCA_016208845.1 Nitrospirota bacterium
GCAAATAAACCAGCTGCGATACCGGTCAGTATGCCGCGGTACCATAAGGGAACTTTAAATAAAAGCCTTGCAATAATAATAAACGACGATACAAATATCCATAAAAAGGCAATTAAACCAATTGTTCCGACTTCCGCCCATACGAGAAGATATAGGTTATGTACAACATGCTTGTAACCCCTGAAGATCCTGGAATTACCGGTAGTGTCATAACGCTTAAAAACCTCTGAAAAATTGTTCAAACCAACTCCAACCAACGGAAATTTATTGATAATGGATACCGCGGCCTTGTTCAAAGGCATTCTCGATTCCGCAGATCTATAGTCATCATGTACCAGCCTTTTTTCAATTGTCGGATATGCGAAATAAAGAGCGATAAGGGCTATCAATCCAAATATGAACATACCGATTGCAGATTTTATTCTTAATAATCTGTTCCCGAAAAGTGTAAAGAATACCATTGCAAGTGATATAGGCAATGTTATCCACGCACCCCTCGACAGGGTTGTTAATATACCTGCTAAGCTGAAAATCAAAACTATTAAATACCAGCGCTGATACAATCTTTTTCTTTCCACCAGGAACATCGCAAAGACAAGAGGGATCAGTATTTCAAAATAGTAACCAAGCGCATTAGGATGACCTATGGTGCCTGTGGCTCTGCTTACCATATATCCCAAATTTTGTTCGACTAAGCGTTCTTCTCCGAATATTTGAAGCCCCAAGGATGTGTTCGTCTTATACTGAACAACAGCCAGAATCCCCTCAACGAGCACCCCGGCAGACAGAAAAAAAATAAATATCCTGATATGTTTCTCATCTTTCAGGTTCATCGTAAAGAAAAAAACGAGAAATAAAAGCACCAGTCTTACCAGCTGAAAAAAAACAAGTTCCGTATAATCAGCATTAATAAAACTCAAGGTCCCCGCAGCCATGTATAGGATCGTCGCCCAGAGAAGGGGCCTGTTGGCACAGAACACTTTCTTCTCCGATGTTCTGTACCGGTAGAACCATAGAATGTACAGCATAGCGACAGCCATAAAAGTCAATGAAATTGAGATGCCCGGAGCCCCGCCGATATGGGGGCGGTAGAATAAATTAACATCAAGGTTCAAAGGAATGCTAAGTGCAAACAATACCAGAAATAAGTAAGCCAGTCGGCCTGAATCTCCGATAATAAAAGAAAGCAATATTAAGAATGCCCCTGCCAGGATGGCTATCAAATATTTTAAATCTAAGTTGTGCATCTGAATCGCAACAACTGCTGCCATCAATCCAAGAACAATATATAGCGTATGCTTACTCAATATGAAATCATAAATGTTGCTCTGAGGTTGAAGTAGTCTTGGCATTGAGTGAATATTATTACAGAATGAAGCTTATGCTCAGCCTCCAGAACCATAATCAAGCCATCGACCTTGCCTGACAAGATGGCGGTCTCGGTGTAAGATATGACAGGGGATGAATCGAATATTATAAAATCAAATCTCTTTTTCAGCTCGTTCAACACATCCAGGAATTTATCGGATTGAAATAATACGGAAGGGTCTTTTATGTTCCTGCCAGCAGGAATAAAACTGATCCGAGGGTCTTTAATATCCCTAATCGCTTCATTGATTTTTATTCCTCCTTCAATCAATTCAACAAAACCCTTTTCATTATTGATCCCGAAGTTATCGTGAAGTGCCGGATTTCTTATATTTCCGTCTATAAGCAGGACTTTCTTGCTCAAATCGATCGTTAGCGCGGCCGAAAAGTTCAAAGAAACGGTCGAGGCCCCTTCCTCATGATTGCAGGATGAGAACACAATAGCATAATTCCCTTTTCTGCCCGCAGTTAAATTATCAATTACTTTATGGAATTGTTCATAATGATCCCTTAGAAGATGCAGGCGCATCTCCTTTCTGTACCCTTTACAATAATTTTCTATCAAGCTTAACTCTCCGGCGTCTTTTTCCATTAAGATTTTTTATTTTTATCATTAATATGAGGAATAGACATTAACAATGGAATCTCAAGATATGCGGATACATCATCACCGTCCTTAAAAGTATGATTGAAGTATTCATAAATAAATGAATAACCGAAACCTACAAAAAGTCCCAAGAGGGCCGCCAAAGAAAGAACAAGCTTCTTTTTGGGATATACAGGCTGAAGGGGCTGCAAAGCCGGGTTAATTATTTTAACGCTTGTGATCCGCTGCTTGTTAAGATCATCTGAGATCCTAAGCTCTTCAGCTTTCTTTTTATACAGCAGGTAATTGTTCTGTGCAATATTCTTTGACCTTTCTATCTGTATCAATCGCAATGAAAGTCTGTCAAGTTTATCGAGGGCATTCTTCTTTTCCGCCAGATCTTTTCCCAATAACGCTATTTCGTTACTGATTGTGGCCGCTTCTACGGATAGAATATTAAAAAGACTCTCTGTTTTCTGACTGCGAATTTTATATAATTGTGAGTCAATCGATTGTATTTCCCTTGATTCAGGCTTGAAATCCTCAAGAAGCCCGTCCCTTTCCGCTTTAAGCTTGAAATAAATATCATCCAATATTTTCAAGTTTGTAAATTCAGCACCTAATTTCCCGATATTAGGGGTCTCAATCCAACTGTCGGGCTTTTTATGCATTGCCCCTATTTCGGTGTTTTTAATTTTAATATTATCAAGCGCCATAATAGTTTCGTTCAGTTTCTTCTGAACCTCAGATATCTCTTTCAGCAATATCTCCTTTTGAATCGAAATCTCAGATATGTTGTTTTCTTTAAGAATATTTTCCAATTCGTTCTCAAGTTCTTCCAACTGCTTCCCATACAGATTTATCTGCTCAATATAGAAATTATGCGATTCTTCACTCTGGTTGACCTTGATGTGCTGAGCCACATATGCCGATGCATAGGCATCAGCTGCATAAGCTGCAAATTCTGGATTATCCCATTTAAAGGTCAGTTTTATGATATCAGTATCTTCAAGAGGCTCGGCATGCAAAGAATTGGCAAACAGTTGTGCTATCTCTTCATCTTCCGTTAATTTTTGTGATAAGCCCAGGTAAAATATCGGCATCAATAAAATATCTTTGGTTTTCTTAACCGTAAGATGTATCAGGGAACGTATCAGACCAAAAAATGTTTCTTTTCTTCCTGACGCCATTGATTGAAGTTTTTCTTTAAACTTTGGGAAGACCTTTTTTGTCAGGTACGGTTCTTTCAGGATTTCAATCTCGTTGCTGATATTCTGGGTACGCTCCTGAAACAGTATGTTATAAGACTCTTTGGAATATGCGTCTATCTCAGTAAATTTTTCTCTCCCTATCTTAACGAGTATTTTTGTTTCAGCAATATAAACTGGGGAGGCAAAAATCACATATACCAGAGATGCAACTACTGCTATCAAAAAGGTCAAGAAGATCATATTCTTGTTCTTAAAGAATATATAAAGAATATCTCTTAATGAAACCAATTTGATTTTTTCCATATAATCCTTTATTAATTAATGCTGATTGCTCTCTGAGTGCAACTCGTAACTGAACCCCAGCCCCGCCCCGTTGTACAGGAAAAGCCTTTTTATATATTGATCTACCACCTTGTTCAGCTTTGCAATTGCAGTGGGCGGCACGAATATGATACTGTTAGATGGAACTATGAAGTCCTCTTCAAGTCTGAGATTATTCATGACGTTATAGAGATTCAATACTCTTATCTTTGGTTCATTGATCTTGTCCCAATAGAGAACCCTTACTTCTTGCAGAGAACCTGTCTCTAATACGCCTCCGACACTGGTAACCGCCTGTAAAACGGTCATCGGTGTAGCAACAGAAATTACTCCCGGATTGCGCACCTCGCCGAAAATGAATACCCGGTTTCCCTTTATACTTTCTAAAAGTACCGATACTTCAAGATTATTAAAATCAGACCGATAACTTCTATTCACTTCCTGCTTCAGTTCATCTATTGTTTTGCCGCTTGCTCTTATTGCTTTTGAAAAAGGGGGGTAAACATAGCCATCGGGGCTTATGGTAAAAGATTTTGCCTGTCCCCTTGGAGAATTGGCAAGAGCCTTTTTAAAATCAGCAATTTTTGAAGAGAATTCTTTAACATTAACAGTCACCGCGGGATTCTTGAACATATCTTCAAAAGCATTCTGTATAAATGATGCAAGCTCTGCCGTAGTTAAGCCTGCCGCCTTGATATCCCCTTTTTTGGGAAGGGTTATTCTACCGTCAGGACGTATGGTAAGTGTACGATTCATATTGGGATGATAAAAAAACTCTATTTCCAGGACATCATTGACCCCTAATTTATAATCATTTGATTCAACGGAAGAATTGATATGATACATGATTTCGAGCACATCACCAGGAGTAAGCCTGTATTCGGTAAGCCCCTCTGTTAAGCCTTTATATATCTGATTGCGCGCCTCTTCTTTTTCAGCATTATAGATCTCATCTATATAAACAGTGTTACCCTCATGTCCGATCTCTCTTGAACGGGGTGAGACGCAAGCTGACAATATAATGAAGACCAGGAGCAGACAAATAAAACAGAATATCCTCATCTTATCTTGCATAACCTTTCAATCAAAAAAATGAACGAGTAAAAAAGACCAGTGGATATAGTATTTCTTACCAGGCCTTTTGTCAATAACTCAGAATCTATACGTTTACAATATGATGCATCTTATGCTGCGCCTCTTCCTCTGACTACGGCGGGGATCGTTCTCAGCAGTATTTTGATATCATTAGATAGTGTCCAGTTATCAATATATTCCATGTCCAGCTTCATCCAATCTTCAAAAGAAATATGATTCCTTCCATTTATCTGCCAGGTACAGGTAATCCCGGGAAGGACACTGAACCTTCTGCATTTCCAGTCCTGTTTAAATCCACTGAAATCCCTCACAGGAAGTGGTCTTGGACCAACTAAGCTCATGTCACCTTTCAACACATTGAAAAGCTGGGGAAGCTCATCAATACTTGCTTTTCTAAGCCACCTGCCAAGACCTGTGACTCTCGGGTCATCTGAAATTTTAAACACTGGTCCCTCCATCTCGTTCATGTGTTCCAGATCTTTCTGCATCGCCTCGGCGTTAACCACCATTGTTCTGAACTTATAGATTCTGAATATTCTTTTGTTATAACCGACCCTGTCCTGGATATATAAAATCGGTCCCTTATAAGTCAATTTAATAGCAAAAGCAACAAATAACATTATCGGAGACATGAAGACAAGCAGTATTGCGCCCAAGATCAAATCTAATATTCGTTTTACCAAATATGCCCAGCCCTGCTGAGGGCCGGTCGCCATCGTCAGAACAGAATAACCTTCAAAGACATCTGCTCTTGATATAGAGAATTTAGTATTAAAAAGTTGAGAAAGATAACGTGTCTTTATGCCCTGTTCCTCTGCCTTTTCAACAATCAAGCTAATTTCTTCATAATAGGACTTGATGGGAAGGGCTATAAATATTTCATCAACAATATAGCTGCTCAAAACATTGGGTAACTCATTAATTGCACCTAATATTTTTATACCATTCTTTGGTATATGCACGTATTCATCAATATATCCCAACAATCGATATCCCGTATTATTTTTTTCCTCAATGATACGTGCAAAATCATATGCCCGTTGGTTTGTTCCAACGATCAGAACATAACGCAAGTTAAGTTCCAATGAAGAGCGCACTTTCCCAAGGACAAATCTTAATAATATCCTGAATGAAATGGTCAGGGTTATACTTGATATCCCCAAAAAGCCCAAAAAAGAGAGTGTCACTGTATCTTTATATAATATGTACCCAGGAATAGCAAAAATAATAATGCTTGTCGTAATGGCTTTTACAATGTCTGCCCATTCATTTATATTTTTGCTAAGCCTGCGAGAACCATAAAGATGGAAACTATTAAAAATCAAATGCCATAACAGAGATAAACAAATAAATAAGATCAAATCCTTAAAGGTAATCTGCAGATAGAATATCTGCTCGATCCCTATGCTGCTTCGGTATTTAACAAACCACAAAGTAAATATAATAGAGACAGTTAGAATAATTACATCAGAAAGTTTAAGCAGGTTGACTAGTAACTTGCGGCGGTAATTAGGCATTTCCCTGCTCCATGCTTGTAGGTTTTATGCATTTTTTCCTTTTTTTTAAAAAATTGACATTGGCTGCCAGATTTACAATTTTCATATAGCTCCGCACTTTCAGTTACATAAAAACTGATTTTTCTCGGTTAAAATGGCCAAAACTAAAAACCATAAACACTAATTTAGAAATAAATAAAAGATAGCTGCACGAATCTGAAGTGTTTATTAATTGTACTTATTATTAAAAATATTATTAATCGTGCTTGTCGTTAAAGAAATCCTATTGAAAGTGTTTCTAATGCTGCCCTGTAACATTAATATATCAAAATATACACTTTCAAACTAAAATATTCAAAAGTATCATTTAAATTCATTTTTAGTTCTCAAAAAAAAACGAATACTTCTTAATCGAAGGTATCCGTTTTTAAATACATAAAAATTTCTACTTCCTTAGCCTAATGACGATTTTTCCTCATGTAAGCAATGAGACCTGCCAATCCAGATCCGAGCAACAACATTGTAGATGGTTCAGGAACAGGGTTAACAGGGGTTATACCCTGACTTAACTCCCAGGTCAAAGTAACAACTCCTGGAATTTCAAATGTATTAAGATAGCTGTCTAACATGCCTATTAAAGGAAAAGTCCCTGCGACGTCAGTTCCCCCATTGAGCAAAGGATCTGTAAAAAATGCCGGGAAACCTAAAACAGGATCCATCACTATATAAAATCCAATGTTACTTGAAAGTGGAGTGAAAGTCTGTGAAGTACCGGTATCAAGATTAGAAATTGTGCCGGCAACAAAGTTTATCAAAGCAACCTGAGAAGAACTATCAAATAATAAATTTAGATTATCCGGATTAGTAACGTCATTCCCCTGATAGAAAAATCCAAATCTTGTTCCATTATATCCACTTGATAGCGGAGCATCATATTTTTTTTCTATTAATACAATGCTATTAGGGCTAAAATAACCAAGATCGTCAAGGTCATCTTCTACTATACCAGGTAGGGGATTTTGCATTGGTATAGCAAATACATTACTGGCAAAGATAATAATGTTAAACAGTAAAGCCATAGATATTACAAATATATTTTTCATGCGTACCTCCGTACTATAAGATTTAAATTGAAAATAGCGCTTTTGTTCATCATATAATCTCCATTCAATCGTGAATTTCAATTAAGACATTTAATAATTACGCAATAAATATACCAATTTCTTAATTATTCTGTAACACGCTGAAATTTAATAATAATAATATACCATCGATAATATGGAGTTCCTCGCGGTTTAAAAAAAGTTAAAATCTCCGACAAATATTTTGTCGTATAAACATAAATAAAGAAGCAAATAAATAAGCTAACAAATTGAAAACAATACAAATAAATTATAGGACATGAATGTTTTTGGGAAATCTCCCGACTTAGACCAAGTAAAGAAACCCGACAATTTTACAACTATTGTTTCTTTTTCCAATAACTCCTTCAAATTACTTGAGCATGCTCCGGGGTGTGCCCACCGGATAATACGCTCCCCTTTTCCTCATGATCTGCTGATTGTATTCGCTTACCATACCTTGGTCTACTACCCATACCCTCTTTGCCTGTCCGTTTTTTTCCTCCATATTTACTACCATTTCCTCTACCGTCGTCACATATGCACGATTGCCGTCAAAGACTTTAAACGACAACGGTAATCCTTCACGGCTTACAACAAGCTCTATACGCACCTGCACTTTGCTTGCATGCATCTACTGTGTCTCATGCAGGAACTTCTTGCCTTCTCAAACAGGGTCTCTTCAGTACTGTTTCTCCCGCATAACAGGCGCCCTATTGCTTCCCACCCGATATGCTCTTCTTTATCGAGGCTGGGCAGTTTGCCGATTGTGGCTACTATCCTCTGACGGAGTCCACGTGCCATGCGCATTGATTCCACCAGTGTCCATGTCTCGTATTCTGCTTCTTCCCTTTGTTTTTTATGACGGCGAAAATACATTTTGATTGCATTTATTATCTGTCATACCTGGAGCTATTTCAAGGGAGTTTTCTGCACTACATTGGGTTTTAAACACGTGCAGATTGACTCTATCGGATTATTTCTTCATCTCAGATTTTAAATCCAGTGTTTTTCACTTTAAACTGCGGAAGTCGGGCTAACGGCAGAAGATAAATATGGCTTATAGTATAAATCATTTGAAACATAATTATCTTCAAAAAAAACCGGGGGAATAAGCAGAAGAAACAAGGAAGAATATTGCTTTATATACTAATAAAATGGCTCCCGGGGAGGGATTCGAACCCCCGACAGGGTGGTTACAAGTTGTCTCCGATTTTAATCGGAGCTTGGACTATCTCATTCCCATAAGAGACTATCTCTGTTAGGGATCGGGCGCTGTTTGGAGTTTATTGGTTAGGTTCCTCACTCCATAGTCTCTGCACGTTTCCGCCTACGATTATACCTTTCAGCGGACTTCGCTCAGGATTACCATATCCTTTGACAAGCTCAGGACTTAGGCTTCCCTGAATTCACCCGATTTTTCATTCCCGATTTCTCGGGAAAGCTGCACTTTGAGTACAGCCACCTGCTCTGCCGACTGAGCTACCCGGGAATTGCCATTCTTATTTTTTATAATTATTGTCTTCTCTTGACACCTCCTTCTTTCTAAATTTCTAAAGTATATTTTATATTGTTTATTTATCTTATTCTGCCTTCTTCTCTTCTCCGCCCCAAAAAGCAGCGGTCTTCTGAAGCAGTTCCCACTCATTGTCTATATCTTCCTGGATTTTCTTGAGCATCCCCTGATTCTCCGGAGCAAAGAGGTGTTTGAATCATATAGCGGCCAATAACATGTGTCAACGGCAAGTCTGCTAAGCTGGATCGCATCATCTGTCCTTGAACGCCAGCCGCGGTTGCAGGGTGAAATAACGTTCAGAAACTTCGGCCCTTTTATATCCAGGGCCTTTCTTACTTTCTTTATCATGTCCTGCCAGTGGGCCGGCGAGGCCTGCGCCGCATACGGTATATTGTGCGCAGCCATTATCTTTGTCAGGTCTTTTCTCTTCTGCGGCTTGCCCGGTATCACATCGCCCGCCGGGCAGGTGGTCGTGTCAGCGCCATACGGGGTTGCGCTTGAGCGCTGTATGCCGGTGTTCATATACGCGCCATTGTCATAGCAGACATAAAGCATGTCATGCCCGCGCTCCATCGCACCGGAGAGGCTCTGAAATCCGATGTCATACGTGCCGCCGTCTCCGCCGAATGCAATAAATTTTACTTCCTTGTCGATCAATCCTTTTTTCTTCCATGCGCGGTACATTGTTTCTATGCCGGACATGGTCGCTGCTGCGTTTTCAAATGCAGAATGCATCCAGGGTATTTTCCATGCAGTATATTCAGAAATACAGCTTGAAACCTCAAGGCATCCTGTTGCGTTCGCGGCAACGATCGGGTAGTCTGTGGCCATGAGCACCTGCTTGACAACGATCGGCGCTCCGCATCCTGAGCACATCCTGTGCCCGTGGGTAAATCTTTCCTCTGATCTTGAGAGCTCTTTTAATGTCATTGGCCTTGTTGCTGTTGTCATTTTTATTCTCCTCTCCCAATTCTGTCATTGCGGCTTGTCCGCAATCCTTCTTAAAGAAAGATTCCCGACATGCGGGAATGACAAACTATATGGTTTTACTTTTGATCAAGCAATAACTCTTTTATCATAATTCATTATTATTCTCTCACCCCAATATATTCCTTAATGGTCTTCACTTTTCCGGCCTTATTTATCTCAATAAGTTCATTCAGGACAAGCTCTGCATGTTCCGGCATAAAGTCCCTTCCGCCAAGCCCGAATATTTTATTCACCATCAAGGGTCTCTTTTCAAGATGAACAGTTGCATTGCATATTTCAGTGAACAACGGCCCATAGGCGCCGAACGAATCCGCCCTGTCCATAACGCATATTGCCTTTGCATTTTTGAGCGCAGAGGCAACTTCCTCATACGGGAAGGGCCTGAACATCCTCGGCTTTAAAAGCCCTGCCTTGATCCCTTTATCCCTGAACTGGTCGATCACATCCTTTGCAGTGCCTGCGGCTGAGTTCAGAATTACCATCGCGATATCAGCATCATCTAACCTGTATGACTCAAAAAGGCCATACTTCCGTCCGCTCATCTTCTCAAAGTCAGCGGCAACATCAAGCACAACCTTTTTTACTTTTGACATTACTTCATGCTGCGCCCTCTTATATTCGTGATAAAGGTCCGGGAGGATCAGGGGCCCGTAGCTTTTCGGATGCTCCAGATCAAGGAGGGCATGCAGCTGTTTGAAAGAGCCTACGAAATTCTTTACCTTATCATCTTCTATATATTCCACCCTCTCGATAGAGTGGCTGATAATAAATCCGTCAAGGCACACCATGACAGGAAGCCTTATGTCCATATGCTCAGCGCATATGCCTCCTGGGCATTTTCAGAATAAAGCTGTATCCAGCCGGAGTCTCTGGCGGCCATGCTGTCTGAGTGATCACCGTGAATGTTGAGAGGCGCTGACAGGGCCCTGTTCACGACCGGCATTACTATCGGCAGTCTGTCGCCCGATGCGATAAAGAGCATTTCAAACATAAGCGCAAGTCCCTGTGATGAAGTAGCGGTAATAACCCTGCCGCCTGCCGCCGAAGCGCCGATGCACGCGCTCATCGAGCTGTGTTCGCTTTCAACGAGTATTATCTCGGTGTCGACCTTGCCGTTAGACACAAAACCTGAGAACCTCTGCATCATGTCTGTCTGAGGAGTGATCGGGTATGCGCCGCAGACATCGGGATTGACCTGTCTTAATGCCTCTGCGCCTGCCTCATTTCCTGTTACCGCAACGATCTTTCCCATTTATTTACCCTCCTCTTCCATCACTATTGCCTTTTTGCCCTTTTTACCCGGACATTCGAGCGCGCATATACCGCAGCCTTTGCAATAGTCGTAATTGAACTCTCCGCGCTTTCCGTCCTTTACTTTCACAGACATATCCGGACAATACATCCAGCAGAAAAGGCACTGGATGCAATTTTCTTCTATCCATCTCGGCCTGAAGGCCCTCCATGAGCCTGTCTTGAATTTTACGGCATTGCCGGCCTCAAGGATGACAGAGCCTGCATTTAATTTTTCCCACAACTTTTTTTCGCTCATCCTTCTTTTACCTCCTCGTATCCCCGCTTTGTCGCTTCAAGGTTTCCGTCAATTATTTTCTGGGCGAACTTCTTGCCGAAACTCTTTCTCACGGCATCAACAAGCTCATTCTGCGGAACAACGCTTATGGCCTTGTTTATCGCTCCGAGCATCGGGGCATTCGGGAGCGCCCTGCCTATACAGTCCAGGGCTATTTTGGTTGCATCAAGAGTTATTACCCTCTGACCCGGCTTTGCTTTTAATTTTTCCCGTATCTCCTTCGGGTCTTTTGCAGTGTTGACGACAAAAACCGCATCATCCAGAGCACCTTCTGCAACATTTATACTGTCAAGCAGAGTTGCATCAACAATGCTCACGACTTTCGGGTGCAGGACAGGACAGTGCATCCTTAACTCGTGATCGCTTACCCTGTTATATGCGCGCAGCGGAGCACCTGCCCTTTCAGGGCCGTATTCAGGGAAAGCCTGTACATGCCTTCCGCCGCCCAGACATGCGTCAGCTAAAACCTTTGCCGCAGTGACCGTTCCCTGGCCGCCCCGGCCATGCCAGCGAATCTCTACCATTTTTTCCATTTTTTCCCTCCATAATGATTAAATAAGAGGCAAGAAGATAACTATAGCTTAAAATAAGAAATTTTTTCAAGCTTTTTTATGATTTTTTATGATTTAAATCATAGTGGATGATGCATTTGAAATTTATTATGTAAATAAATCACTAATATCCAAAATAATGATACGCCCCGCTGTCGAGACGGCGGGGTGTCATAAAGTCTCCCCTCCCTTGATGGGAGGGGATTAAGGGGAGGGGGAACACAACATTTAACGCCCACACCCTCCCACGTCAAGGGGGAGGGAATCAGAAGGAAACCCAACAGCAGAGACTGTGGGGTAAAGAAAATTTAATTAATATAAGGAGGGTAATCGCAATGAAATTAAAAGTAAAGGCAACAATATTGTTCGGTTTTATTTTTCTTCTGAGTGCACCGCTGTTTGCCGCAGAGAAGAAAAGCGCATGCATTGATTGTCACAAGAAAGTAACCCCCGGAATAGTTGAGCAGTATTTTGAAGGCAAGATGTCGAAGAAAAATGTCGACTGCTCTACATGCCATGGTTCAGAGCACCAGAAAATGGACGATGCCATGCTGGCAAAAATACCTACACCTGACACATGCAAGAAGTGCCATAAAAAACGTGTTGAACAGTTCAGGGCCGGCAAGCATAACCTTGCATGGGTAGCGGCGAGTTCCATGCCCATGTGGGCCCATCAGCCTGCGTCTGTTGTTGGCGAAGGATACAAGGGGTGTTCAAGCTGTCACAAGATAGGAGTAAAAGGCGACGGTGAAATAACACAGTACCGCTACGGCAACGCACAATGTGACTCATGCCATACAAGACATTCCTTCAAAAGGTCAGAGGCGCTGGATCCGCGGGCATGTATGACATGCCACATGGGCTTTGACCATCCGCAGTGGGAGATGTGGTCTACTTCCAAGCACGGCACCATCTGGCAGATAGAAGGAAAAGACAGCAAAAGGGCGCCTACGTGCCAGACCTGTCACATGCCTGGCGGGGATCACGCGGTTATGACCTCATGGGGATTCCTTGCCTTAAGGCTTCCGGAGGACGATAAAGAATGGCTGAATGACAGAGTGACTATCCTTCAGGCGCTTGGCGTGCTTGACGAAAACGGCAACCCGACGCCAAGGCTGGATATTGTAAAGGCAGGCAAGGTTGCGCGGCTCACAAAGGAAGAATTTCAGGAGCCGAGGGATAAAATGCTCAAGGTCTGCTCTCAATGTCATGGTGCAAACT
>JACQXH010000137.1:0-10056 GCA_016208845.1 Nitrospirota bacterium
CTCAATTCCAAATCTTGCTTTTTTCCTCTTCCTTGTGTTTTCCTTCATCTGTGGCTCCTTTCTTTTTCATAATGGTTACCGTGGATTATGCCACGGGGGAGCCACTCTTTTAAATTTCAACTAAAAATAGTATATTCTGTCATCGTATGTATAAACCACATCAGTGCCTGTCGGATAATCTTTTTTTGTTATCCTGTTTAATGCATCGTATGTAAATAGTATTGTCTGATTTTTTGCATCAGTCTGCGAAGTGAGATTTCCATTCGCATCATACTGATATGTCCAGTATCCCATATCAGGATCGGTCATAGAGGTCTTTCGAGATAATGTGTCATAGGCAATGATCGTCAGATTATTTGCAGCATCAGTAACCTTTGTCATATTGCCGAGAACATTATATTCATATCGTGTTGTTGCATACAGGGTGAATGACGGCGACACGCCCAAATATTCCTCTATCTTGATGGCCCTTCCGTATATATCCTTTTCCTCAACTTTTTTATGACCATTGGGATCGATATATGTGAGTATGCCCTTCAGATAACTTGATGTCGCGTAAGTGCCGTCAGGTAAAGTTGCCTTCTTGATCCTGCCGATCGGGTCGTATTCGTATGTTTTATATCTTGGCGTCTCTCCTTCAAAGAATGGGAGTGATTCAGACGCTACTTGCTGCATGGTATTGTAAATTGTCTGTGAGGCTATGGTCTTGTTGTCAGGGCCTTCTGCTCTCGTTTTAATGGTCCTTCCAAGCCCGTCAAAGTATGTCTCTGTCAAGATGTAATTTCCGGTTCCGCTCTGCTCGGTATTGTACGCCATCACCTTCTGACTGCCAACTGTCCCGAAGTTAAGATAGTAATAAGATACCGTACCATAAGTAGAACTTGTGTCATACGGATTAGTAATTATCACTATCCTACCGAACACGTCATATGTATATGTCGTAGTGTTGTTGTTCTGGTCGGTCTCTGTAAGCGGCTTGCCGAATCTTGCGTCATAGGCCTTTGAAACTGCATGCCCAAGAGGATTGGTCATCTGGACTGGATATGTATAGGTTGAGTCATAAGATATTGTCGTGGTATAGTTTCGTGCATCCTTTATCGTAGCAACATCCCCATATGGATCATAGGTATAAGTGGTTACCGGATTTGTTCCTCCGTTAAGCCATTCAGTCTTTGTGAAGAGATTTCCTGTACCCAAATAGTATGTATAACCCTCCCTGGCTTTTATATTCAAATTACTGTCATTGCAGTCAGTTATCAATACATCACTTATGCATGTGCGTTTTGGAAGAGACACAAGATAGCTGCCTACCTCACCATCCAGATAATATTCTGTATTCTCATACCTTTGATCATTAGGAACAGCTACATCGCCTAAATAATGTTTTTCTTTAATATTTCCATATGGATCATACGTGAATGTTGTTGTCGCCTGTTTGGCTGTTGACGACCCATCATATATATAGTCGTCTTTCTGGCTGAGATAGGGGAAATTGACCCCGTTATACTGAGTCGTGTACAGATAGGTGTTGGTGGTTTCCGCATAACGATTTCCTGATGAATCTTTTGGGATTTAAAAGGCACATGCACAGCATATCCGGCGGATTTGTGTAGGTGCATCCTTTAAACCATGTCTCAGTTTTTGTATCGTTTGGCGCTGTGGCTTTTACATATTCAAAACCCCTGTACTCTCTTTCTGCATAATCAAAATATCCGCCTGAATAGGTGTAAGCTGTAGCGGAAGTATTACCCTGACAAGTTGAATTACTTGCATTATAATTATCGCATGTTGTTGTTGAATTAACTGTCTGGACTATAAAGGGAAGAAGGGTGTTGCTATACTCTGATGAGGGTTTATATGAAATGGCTGTTCTCCCGCCGATACCATTAGAGATGGAGGAAATAAGATCGTTAACCGAAGGGATTGTTTTCCAGACATAATTGGATGCAGGGTCATTACACGCGCGCATAGGATCATGCTTCCCATCGCCGTTGAAATCCGCCGGATATGCTGTGCATGTGCCTTTTAAATCCACATTCAGCCCCCAGCCAGAACCAAAGCCGTTAATACCTCCATAAAATTCAAAATTCAATGTCGGTAATGCCGTCCCATATGTAATGGTTCCGACTGCATCCAACAAAGCGTCACTCCCATACTGCTGCACGCTTGCAAGAAGCGACCGTCCTGTATTTCCACTGGATGTATAAGAAAATTTATAAGCC
Organism: Nitrospirota bacterium; assembly: GCA_016208845.1. Lineage (GTDB taxonomy): Bacteria > Nitrospirota > Thermodesulfovibrionia > UBA6902 > BMS3Bbin08 > JACQXH01. The sequence goes on from JACQXH010000137.1 coordinate 2,223, forward strand.
CTTGCCCTGCTGCCATTTGCAAATACCTCTATTGTCTTAAGACGGTAAGCTGTTATTACAGAGAAGTTTGAGGTATACATAGCAGGAGCGTCTGGCCTGCTCTCCCGATAAATTTTCACATAATTTGCAGGACTAAGCCCTGCTGTATTCCCTGTATAATCTATCTGATCAAGATATATCTCTCCCTGATCCTTTATGTATGTTACCGTCATAAAATTCCCGTTCGTGTCCTGAATCTTGTCCAGACACCATTTGAATACTCCGATTGCATTGTCCTGCCTCGATGCTATAGATGATCCGTAGTAATAAATGACCCCGTCTTTTGTAGTAACTTCCCATCCACCCGTAGGATGCTTGTAATACCTCGAAAATGCCCCTTCAATTTTTGGACTGTAGTAATTATTACCTATTGGCACTAACTCTGACGTAGAACCGCTTGCCATTACTACGTAATCATTTGCGGTGTAATTAACGCCCCTCTTATTAGACCTCTGAATTGCGCCCATATCAAGACTCCAGCCGACCCCAAGCCATCCATTTGAACCATTTGAGTTGTAATTCAAAGAAATATTAGGCTGTATTCCCTTTCTCCCGGGAGGAACTTCTATAGGAATGCTTGTTACTGCTGCGCCTGAATTGCCGGCAGGTGATATTTGAAGCGCTGAAAAAGAGCTTGCAGAAGTTGCTGCTGACCTACTGGTAGAACTTGCCCCGGCAGCAGCGGGTAATGCCAATGACGCTAATGATGAGTCCGCGATTTTGCTATTTCCCCCGTTATCATTGTACATTGATTCATCATCAGTGGGATAACCAGAGAGCGCAGCATCAGTTGAGGGTATAGCAGGCTCGATAATGCCGGAATCACCGGTTAAATCCGAATTATCGGTCGTAGCATTGTTTGCCTCTGCAGCACCGCCTGAATTGTCTGATAAATTATCTGCCGGGAGATTCTCTCCTATTTGAGCAGGCATCTCTGTTTGAGCTGTACAAGGTGAAGTTAATATAAATAACAGAAAAATGGAAAATAAGAAAAAAGAGCCGCCCATTTTTTTATCATCGCTTCCCCCAAAATGAAAAATAAAAAAAGCCTGCGATGCAGGCGTAATTATTAATGGAAATCAACTTTTAAGTTCAGAAAATCCGTCTGTCTGTCTGTCTTTCTGTCTGTCTGTGCAAGGAAGATGCCATTTGCTCCCCTTCGCCCAATTAAGCCATTACATCAATTGAAGGTTTTTATAGAGAGACCAGTTTAATTTTCGTTATATTTGCATATCCCTGTCCGGATGTCAAGAGAAATTTTATAGAATTTTTCGGGAAAGGATAAATCTCTTTGACAGCAATTAGAAGTCTTGATTATAATGATATCTATATGATCACTACTCAGGAAACAATTCTGCGTCTTCTCATAGGCGCTGTTATAGGAGGCGTGATAGGCTTTGAAAGAGAGATCCACGGCAGGGCAGCAGGCTTCAGAACCCAGTTAATTGTCTGCGTGGCATCGGTCCTCATAATGATCGTTTCTGAAAACTATCATCTGCGCCTGCAAAACATTGAGCCCACTTTCCGCATTGACCCTGCAAGGCTCGCCTCTGGCGCTTTGATAGGAATTGGTTTTTTAGGCGCAGGGGTAATAGTCAAGAGCGGGTTCGCGATAAGGGGGCTCACAACTGCCGCATCAATATGGATAGTTTCCGCGATCGGTCTTGCCATAGGAGGAGGGTTCTACGTTGAGGGGATTACGACGGCATTTATAACGATCTTTGCTCTTTTCTTCCTCAGAAAAATTGAGAAGAATATTAAGATACTGCTGTACCGATCAATAACCATTTCAACACTCTTTACTGAAAATATAGAAGAGACACTAACAGCAATATTCTCAGATTACGACGTAAAGGTCCAGTCGATCGATTACGAAAAAAATCAGGCCACAGGTGAATTCATCTATAATTTTCAGGTATCCACAAGGAACAAAGGCGCCATAAAAGAGATATTCCTGAAATTAAATACCCTGGATTTTATCAAGAAGATAAACATAAACTCATACAGGATAGGCGATACCTATTGATCATTAGATAAAAGGATTGTAACTGCTCAGGTTGTTTAGTCAATTAGACTGTAGTCTGTTAGCTAAACGACTAAATACCTACAGACTATCCACCTATTTTCTTCAATCTGCGCAAATCAGCGGCTAACTATTGTTTTGAGCTTTAAGAATTCAGCAGCCTGTCAAAGGGATACTTTTTCAGGAAGCCGATAAATCTGTCGAGAGTAAAGCTGGAATCTTTAGCCTTGCGGTACAACAGGGAAAAATCCCGCATCAGCCTTTCTTCCTTAAATGTTGCGGTCTTTAATGAATTGTGACGGACTTCTTTCCTCGCGGCCCATTTTGAGACTATGGCTACCCCCAGGCCCTCTTCAACAGCGCTCTTTATTGACTCGGTGCTTCCCATTATAAAGGCTATTTTTATATTCTGCGGAGATATCCCATGTTTTATAAAATATTTTTCAATTATCTGCCTGGAGCCTGACCCCTCTTCGCGGAAAATGAACGGCTCTTTTGCAACATCAAATACAGATACATTAGCGCGTTTTGCCCATGGGTGATGCGGCGACATTATCAGCACCATCTCATCGGGAATAAGCTTTTCAGCAAGCAGTTTCTGTTTCTTGACATCGCCCTCAACAAGGGCAATATCAATACTGGCAGCGTTCAAATATTCGACGACCGTTTTTGTGTTGCCTATAACAAGGTGAATAGTGACCTTTGGGAACTTTTTCCGGAATTCAGATATAACATGGGGCATCACATAATTGCCTATAGTGGAACTGGCGCCTATCGTTACGACGCCTTTTACGACGCCCGTAACCTCTCCCATCTCTTTTTCCACCGAAGTATAAAGCGCATTGATCTCCTTCGCATATTTATAAAGCAGTTCTCCGGCCGGGGTAAGGGTAATAATGCATCCCGAACGATTAAAAAGTTTTGCGCCGTATATCTCTTCAAGCGCCTGGATCTGCAGGCTGACGGCAGGCTGTGTGAGCCTGATCATCTCCGAGGCCTTGGAAAAGCTTTTTGTCTCAGCAACAGTGCAAAATACCCTTAGTTTATGGTCATCCACTGGATTTTCCCTCCCCTTTTTGTTTTATAAGTTAAACTGTTATAAAACAAACTAATGATAAAATAATATAACACAACAACATCAATTTATCAATTGACTTTTATTTCGTTTTTCCGTTTTGCCTGACTGCCTTTTTTGCAAGAGCATCAGCTTCCTTATTGAGCTCCCTTCTTATGTGGGTTATTCTGTAATTGTCGAATTGCCTTAGGATGTCCGTGGACCTTTCCCACAAGGGCCTCAGCGTGTCACTTTTGATTTTATAGATCCCTTTTATCTGCTTCACCAGAAGTTCAGAGTCCAGGAAGATCTCTATTTTTTTAGCGCCCATGGACCTTGCCTCTTCAAGCCCCCTGATCAGGGCTGAATATTCTGCAATATTATTTGTTGCTACTCCGATGTGTTCAGATATACTGCGGTTAACCTGATGCCTGCCTTCCGCCCCTCCAAACTGAATGACTATGCCTATCCCCGACTGGCCCGGATTACCGCTCGAAGCGCCATCACAAAATATTTTTGCGTCAGCCATAAAATGTTCTTCAACGCGAGCGTCCCCAAAGAGTCCGGTCATTTCTCTTTATAAAACAAAAACCTGTTGCAGTTGTAACAGGTGAAAATATCATTATTGTTCCTGATATCGTTATAGAGCTGCGGAGGGATATTTGTATGACAGCCGAGACAGACCTCATTCCTCGTCTCCACTACCGCCATGCCGCCGCCGCTTTTTATAAGAACCATGTATTTCCCGTAGATATCCTCGTCGATCCTTCGGGCTATATCTTTCCTTTTTGTTTTGTGCGTCTCCATTTCAGCATGCAATTTGTTCTTCTCATCTTCCAGTATCTTTTCTTCCTGCCTGTAATTCTCTTCGACTTTCCGGAATTTTACATCTTCCTTCTTTAAATCCGCGGCCAGAGACTCAAGGGTCTCCATTATGGTCAGGATCTCTTCTTCTATCTGGTATTTATTATCGTCAAAGGTCTTAATTTCTTTCAGATGCGCTTCATACTCTTTATTGGTCTTGATCTCTGAACTCTTGGTCTTTAATTTACTGATCTTCCCCTGTATTTCTTCCAACGCATCATACTTCTGCTTCTTTTTTTTATCCGTTTTATCGTATTCTGCCTTGATTTTTTCAAAGGAGGCGCTGGCTTCTTTAAGGAAGGCTTTTGCTTTGTCCAATTTATTGGGAAGGACCTCTATTTTTTCTGCGATAGACAATATAACGGTATCTACCTCCTGAAGGGTTTTCAGAAGTTTGAGCTGTTCATTCAAGGCTGTCTCCCATTAGACATTGATCATTAATAGTTATGGACTGATAAACACATGATTTCTCTTAACTTTCAACTCTTGACTTTCAGATTCTTCTTTTTTTAATGGTGGGCCCACCAGGACTCGAACCTGGGACCAACCGGTTATGAGCCGGTAGCTCTACCAACTGAGCTATGGGCCCTGCCGAAATTTCTGCTAATAATTTCAATAGTAAAAAGGCTGCTGAAAACAGGCTCCGGATTCATGAGAATTCATAATTCAAAAGAATCTTGCAGCCACAGATAAACCTGCCGGCAGGCGGCATCCAGGGTCCATTGCTGTATTAAATAAAATTATCTAAAACAAACCACCCTTTAAGGTTTTTGACCTGCTCTATTTTAGGGAAATAACAAAAAAAAGTAAACCCTGTGAGAAATCCGGATAGTCATAATTTCTTAACGGGTCATGTTGTTTCCAGAAATATTTTCAGCAACTTGCTTCTCGCGGGATGCCTGAGCTTCCTTAACACCTTATTTTCAATCTGTCTCACTCTTTCCCTGGTGATTCTAAATTTATTCCCGACCTCTTCAAGAGTATGTGCTGCGCCGTCTCCTATGCCAAAACGCCTCTGTATTACCTCAGCCTCTTTACGTGGCAGCATCGCTATAATTCTCCGGACCTCTCTCTGTAAATCTCCCTGCATAACCATATCCAAAGGAGAACGGGCGGACCGGTCCTCTATCAGATCGCCGAGATGACCGTCTTCTTCAGACCCTATGGGCATCTCCAGTGAGACCGGCTCCTTGCATATCTTCAGTATTTCCAGTACCTTTGACAAAGGGACCCCAAGCCTTTCTGCTATCTCTTCGGTCTTTGGCTCCCGGCAAAACTCCTGCACAAATTTCTGAGCCGTATTGGTCAGCCTCTGCATTGCCTCTACCATATGAACCGGGATCCTTATGGTCCTCGATTGATCGGCAAGCGCCCTGGTTATGGCCTGCCTTATCCACCATGTTGCATATGTGCTGAATTTATATCCCCTTGTGTAGTCGAACCTGTCAACGGCCTTAATAAGCCCTATATTACCCTCCTGTATAAGGTCAGATATACTGAGCCCCTTGCCTATATATTTCTTGGCCATGCTTATCACAAGCCTCAGGTTGGCCTCTATAAGCAGGCCCTTTGCCTCAAAGACCTCTTTTTCACAGCCCTGAAGGATCCTTGCCCCCTTGTTTATCTCCATATCCCTGAGCCCGAGCTCAGCTTCTATTAATGCAGCCTCTCTTTCTAATCTTTCATGAGCCGCGCACAGGCCTCTGATCTCTCCTGCATTTGCCCCTGACCGCGCGGCGGCCTTCAATAGTCTCCTCTCAATCCCGGCCTCTTCCCGGCCCTTTGACCTGTCTCCCGGCCATGCCTTTATTCTCTTCCGTAATGCGCTGATTTCTTTAGTGATGCACTCATGACGCAATGAACGTGCCCTGTATCTGTTAATGAAATCCTGCAATATCTCATCCCTGAGGTTCAGCCCGGATATCTTGTTGATCAGGTCCATTGTGTTCGCTCTTATTTGTGCCTCTGTTTTCTTCAGATCTGTCTTTCTCAGGGATAATTTCTTTAAATTGTGTCTTCTTCTGATAAAGCTGCTTTTTATTGATTTAATCTTATTTAACGTATCAGACAATATCTTTTTTTCATCGATCCCCGGAGTTTCTTCTGAAAGCAGCACTACATCTTTTACTGAGAGACGTTTCCCTTTTAATTTTTCAGCGAGAGACGATATCTCTTCTATTGCATAAGGCGCCGTAAAAACGATCCCGAATATTTTTTTCTTTCCCCTCTCCATTCTCTGAGACAGATCTATCTCTCCCTGCCTGGTAAGAAGCGGGACAGCACCCATTTCCCTTAAATATATCCTTACCGGATCGTCCGGAGGTCCCGGCTCCCTTGATAAATTCCCCCTGATCTCACTATCAATATCTTCAATGCTCTCTCTAAGTATTTCTTCGTATTCACTGTCCTGAAGCGTTGAATAATCCAATTGATCTTTCATTCTTTACCAGCCTTTAATTTTAATCCGGAAAATGTATTTCAAGAAACCACCGGCAACACGGGGTTAATTTTCTTCACATTTAAGTCCATTATTTCCAAAGTATCCTCAGTGTTCTCATAAGCCACGCCGCTTATGAGATATAAATCCTTTCAACACAAATGAGTACACAGAGATTGAAGAATTGTAATTTGGAACTTGGAATTTGCAATTTGTAAATTTAAAATTAAAACTTACAAATTAAAATTTACAAAGACTAAGTCCTCTGTGGTCAATTACCTTATTTTAAGTAAATTATGTCTTTCATGTAAAAGATTTTTCAGCAAACCGCTATTCTTTTCAAATTCTGCCTTCTTTATTTTATCCTGAAGCTCATGCAGTAATAACTGACGTTTCTTATGATTGATCCGCTTCAGGCAATCCTCATAGATCTTCTCAGGATTGTCAAATTCAGCCTCCAGCAAAAGTTCAGACACCAGGCCCCTTTCCTCTTCATCGCATTCGGAGATCAAAGCGCTATGATCCACCTGCATATTGCGGCGCAGACCGCTCCCTTCTTTGATCCTCCTGTATACCGCTGCTGCAACCGGGTCATCAAAGTCCCCGATTGAAACCCCGTCAAAGATCTTCCCTGTCATATCAGGGAATTGCAGGATGAGCTTCAATAAAATTCTTCCCTCACAAAATATTCATCGACCTTGATCCTGTCAGAGAGCATTTTCACATAATTGCCCTGAAGTATGCTGTTTGGTATTTTAGAGATCGTCTCGAGGGCCTCCCTGGCTATCATATGTTTATCGCCTTTCTGCATCGCAAAGAAATCAACAATAGATAATGCCTTGTCAAGCAGCCCGGCAAATGCCTCTTTACCGTGTTTCCTTAAATAACTGTCAGGGTCTTCCGTCTCCGGCAGGGGCAATACCCTGGTATTGATACCGATTTCAGAAAGAATGGCCAGACCGTTCTTTGCAGCCCTCAGGCCGGCAGCATCTCCATCGAAAACAAGAACGGAATCCTGCGCAAATCTGCTGATCAGCTTGCCATGTTCGGCTGAAAGCGCCGTGCCCAAAGGGGCTACCGCATTTGTAAAACCGTGCATGTGCATGGATATAACATCGAGATAGCCCTCAGCAAAGATCGAGTACCCTGCTTTTTTGATAGCATCTTTGGCAAGGTTAAGACCATAGAGCACCCTGCTCTTATAAAAAATAGGCGACTCCGGAGAATTTAAATACTTGGGCATGGAATTATCCATAACTCTGCCGCCGAATGCGATGACCTCTCCCCTGAGATCAAATATCGGGAACATGAGCCTGTTTCTGAATGTGTCATGATGATCCCTGGCGCCCTGCGTAATAAGTCCTGACCTTTTTATAGCTTCGCCCTTATATCCTTTTCTCTTCAGATAAGATAACAG